>NZ_JBEPRF010000034.1:0-73436 GCF_040548225.1 Bradyrhizobium sp. S3.12.5 | reverse complement strand
CTCCCGCCGCGGACCAGTCTTATAAGTGCGATTCGTCATGAATAGAATCGTACATCGATCCGGATTCGGGCGAGAACAATTCTTGCCCAGTCTCGCAGCGTGCCCACCATGCAGCGACGAATTCGTGGAGGGATGGTGGGCACGGCGCGCAAAAAAAGCGCGCCTTTGCCCACCCTACGAAACCACCGCCAGCGGCTTCCGTCGCCCGTTCCACCACAATGTTAAATTCCACACGATGCAGGTGGCGAGCCCCAAGCTGAGGCCCATCGCCGAGCCGAAATTGGCGGCACCGACATGCAGCACCGCAATCGCCATGCCGAACCCGAGCAGACCCCAGGCGGAGTTGGCGAGCACGGCGGCGGTCGGCGGACCGCCAATGCGCGGATGCAGGATCACCATCATGCTGGTGAAGACGATCGGATAGAGCGCGATGACGCCGGAGACGCGCGGGCCGACCCAGCCCGAGGTCGAGACCACGATCGCGACCAGCGTCGCCACCAACAGGGCGCGGAACGGAATGTCGTACCAGCGGCGCGTCACCAGCGGCATCTTCACGTGGCGGTACCGTGCAAGCTGCGGAATGCAGACGCCGAAGGCCACCAGGTTGACGGCGAGCCCGGCCGCGAGGGTCCAGTCGAACAGGCGAATGATCGAGGCGAGACTGATCCACACTGCGACCGCACACCCGACGCTCACAGCAAAGCTGTGCCGCTGGGCCAGCACGACATAGGTCAACCCCAGGAAGATCGTCGCGGCGTTGACGGGAAGGCTCGACAACGCGCCCTGCGCGATGAAGGCGGCGTCGTGGTCGATCGCGAGGAAGACGTAGGACGGGCCCGCCGAGATCGGCAGCGTCGCCACCAGCGCACCAATCACCGGGCCGGAGCGCTCGGTGATGATCGATGCCGACACCACAAAGGCGGCCGCGACCGCCATGCGCAGGAGAAGAAAGAGGATGTAAGACAGTTCGCCAGGCATTTTTTCTTCTTGCCCTCCCCGCAGTGGGGAAGGTGGCAGCTACATCCGCTGCATCGACACCGAAACCTTCGGGCCGTTCTTGATGGTCTGATAGACCACGCAATAGCGCTCGGTGAGCTTGAGCAGGAGATCGAGCTTGTCCTGGGCTGCGTCGGTATCGACCTCGAAGCGCAGGCGGATCTCGGCGAAGCCGACCGGGGTCTCCTTGTCGACGCCGAGCGTGCCGCGAAAATCGAGATCGCCCTCGGCGTAGACGTTGCCAGTCTTGAGCGGCACCTCGATCGCGGTTGCGACCGACTTCAGCGTGACGCCGGCGCAGGCCACAAGCGCTTCCAGCAGCATGTCGCCGGAGCAGAGCTCGAGGCCCGAGCCGCCGGTGGCCGGATGCAGGCCAGCCATCGCGATGGCGCGGCCGGTCTCGACCTTGCAGGCGATGCCTTCGCTGTCGATCGAGCCCTTGGCCTTCAGCGTGATCATCGCAGTCTTGGGATCGGTCTTGTAGCGTTCCTTGATCGGGGCCTGCATCTGGCGCAGTTCTGCGGCGTCCATCTTGTTCTCTCCCGGAAAATTACCTCTCGATGTACCGGCTCAGAGAGAAAATGTCACCACCACATAGCCTGACCGGGACCCTGGGTTGCGTCACGGTCGGGCACGTTGCGGTCGAGCGAACGGTCGAGTGACGTCAGCACACTCCGCTTGAAATTCTCGAACAGCGGCGAATTGCGGTCGCGCGGCCGGGTCAGATTGATCTCGATCTGGTCGAACAGCCGGCCCGGCCGCGGTCGCATCACCAGGACGCGGTCGGCCAGCGCCACGGCCTCGTCGACGTCATGGGTGACGAGGATCAAGGTCGGTCGCGTGTCGGCCCAGAGGTCGAGCAGATGATCCTGCAGGTCGCGCCGGGTGAAGGCGTCGAGCGCGGAGAACGGCTCGTCGAGCAGGAGCACCTCGGGCTGCGGCACCAGCGCCCGCGCAATCGCGACGCGCTGCGCCTGCCCGCCGGAGAGCTCGCGCGGCCAGGCCTGCGCCTTGTCGGCGAGGCCGACGCGGGCGAGCGCGCGCGCCACCTTCTCGCGCCGCTCAGCGGCAGGCAGATCAGCGAGCCCAAAGCCGATATTGTCGGCGACGCTGAGCCAGGGCAGCAGCCGCGGCTCCTGGAAGATGATGCCGATCTTGGCGTGTGGCGCGGCGATCGCTTCGCTGTCGAGCGTCACCGTGCCGGAGCTGGCGCGGTCGAGGCCGGCGATGGCGCGGAGCAATGTTGATTTGCCGCAGCCGGAGCCGCCGATGATGGCGACGATCTCGCCCTGGCTGACCTCGGCCGAGAAACGCGCCAGCGCCTGCACGCCGTTGGGATAGGTCTTGCCGACCCGGTCGAGCGCCAGCATCGCTTAAGTTCCCTTGGTGCGCCCGAAGGCGTCCTGCCAGCGCAGGAAGGGGGCGGCCGCAACCTCGATCAACCAGTCGGTGAGCTTGCCGAGGATGGCGAAGATCACGATCGCGGCGAGGATCTGCGCGGGCTTACCGAGCTGCTGGCCGTCGAGCAGGAGGTAGCCGAGGCCTTCGGACGCGCCGATCAACTCGGCCGCCACCACGAACATCCAGCCCAGACCAAGGCCGACGCGCAAAGACACGACATAGGCCGGCAGCACCGCCGGCAGCAAGATGCGGCGGATCATGGCAAACCCGGAGAGACGGAAGGTGCGACCGACCTCGACGATCTTGCGATCGACGATGAGGATCGCGCCCATCACGCCGAGATAGACCGGGAAGAACACGCCGACCGCGATCAGCACGATCTTGGACGTCTCGAAAATGCCGAGCCAGAGGATGAACAGCGGCACCCAGGCCAGCGAGGGAATTGCGCGCAGCGCCTGCACGGTCGGATCGAGCAGCCGCCGCGCCAGCGACCAATAGCCGGAGACGGCGCCGAGCAGCGTGCCGGCGATGACGCCGAAGGCGAAGCCGAGGCCGACGCGCCACAGCGTCGCGGCGATGTGGCGGATCAACTCGCCGGAGCGGGCGAGTTCGGCGATGGTGGCGAAGACGCGCGAGGGCGGCGGCACCAGCCGGCCGTTGGACCAGCCGAGCCAGACCACGAGCTCCCAGCCGAGCGCGAGGATCAACGGCAGCAGCAGCCCCAGCATCGGCCGCGCGTAGCGCGACAGCCGCGAGGGCGCCGCGGCGCTCTCGGCCGGTTCCGAGGATTGCTGCAAAACTGGCGCGTCGGAGATCATGGCCGGTAGGAAGCGCGTCTTCTGTGAGATTGCAACACTACTCTTGCCACGCCCTCAGCCCATCGTCCCGGACAAGCGAGCGGAGCGAGCGCAGATCCGGGACGACGGCGGAGTTTGGTACGCCGCGCGCCCTCTTCCGCGAAAAACTAATTCGTCGGCAGCGGGACCTGGTCGTCGATCAGGGCATCCAACGTCGCCTTCACATCGACCTTGGCGTCGACGACGCCGGCCTGTTGCAGGGCAAGGCCCGCGGCAAGGATCGACTCGCGCTGGGCTGCGCCGATGCGGCTGTGGGTGAGTTCGGTGCGCTCCTTGAGCTGCTTGTCCACGACGGCGTCGGGAAGCTTTGTGACGGCGATGAACGTCTTCTTCAGCTCGTCGTAATTCGCCAGCGAATATTTCCGCGCCTCCTCGTAGACCGCGAGCACGCGGCGGGCAGCATCCGGATAGTCCTTCAAGAACTGCTCGCGCACATTGAGGATGCCCCAGGTGTTGGCGTCCGCCTTGCGATAGAACAGCTTTGCGCCCTCCTCGACCTCGGCCTGCGCCATCATCGGATCGAGACCGGCCCAAGCATCGACGTCGCCGCGGATCAGCGCGGTCTTGCCGTCGGCGTGCTGCAGCAGCACCGGGGTGATGTCCTTTTCGGTGAGACCCGCGCCGAGCAGCGCGCGCACCAGGAAGATGTGCGGATCGGTGCCGCGCGTCACCGCGACGCGCTTGCCCTTGAGGTCAGCCACGTTAGTGATTTTGGAATCCTTGCCCGTGACCAGCGCGGTCCACTCGGGGCGCGAATAGACATAGATCGATTTGATCGGGTTGCCGTTGATGCGCGCGACCAGAGCTGCCGAACCCGCGGTCGAGCCGAAATCGATCGAGCCGGCATTAAGGAATTCGAGCGCCTTGTTGGAGCCGGCCGACTGCACCCAGGTGATGGTGATGCCGTCCTTGGCGAATTCCTTCTCCAGCAGTCCTTTCCGCTTCAGGACCATCGACACCGGATTGTAGGTCGCCCAGTCGATGCGGATTTCCTTGAGCGGATCCGCCGCCTTTGCCGCGGGGGTCACAGCGAGTGCCACGGCTCCCGCCAACAGAATGCGTCGTGAAATCCGGATCATGCCCAGCTCCTTGAAATTTCATTGTTTTTCAATGAGTTATATCTAGAGGTCAACCAGAAAATCCCACCTTGAAAGCGCAACGGCCGAGAACAGCTTTGCCCAAAGCGGCCGTTTTCCAGCATGGAACGACTATTGCCAGAGAATGGCGGGTGACAGCGCCTGTCACCTCTTATATCCGGTGAGACATGGACAGCGTTGCGACCGAGCACAGGCCACAGGTGGATGATCGCTTCGACACCGCGCGGATCACCGCCGCGGTCGATGCGCTTGCCGAAAAGCATCGAGGCCGTGAGGACACGTTCCGCACCGCGACCGCGCAACTGCTCAAGGCCGAGCTGCTCGCCGCGCGCGCCGCTGCGCAGGCAATCCTGCTGAAGGACCGCCATGGCCGCCGCTGCGCCGAGCGGCTGTGCCACGTGCAGGACGAGATCATCCGCATCCTCTATTCAGCCGCGACCCGTCATCTCTATCGCTCGCCGATCCCGAGCGGCGCGGAGCGCATGGCGGTGGTCGCGACCGGCGGCTACGGCCGCGGCCTGATGGCCCCCGAATCCGACATCGATCTCCTGTTCATCCTGCCCTACAAGCAGACGGCCTGGGGCGAGCAGGTCGCCGAAGCCATTCTCTATTGCCTCTGGGACATGGGGTTGAAGGTCGGCCACGCCACGCGCTCGGTCGATGAATCGATCCGGCAGGCGCGCGGCGACATGACCATCCGCACCGCGATCCTGGAGACGCGCTTCCTCACCGGCGACCAGCCGCTCTATGACGAGCTCGTCGCACGCTTCGACAAGGAGGTGGTGCAGGGCACCGCGTCCGAATTCGTCACCGCGAAGCTCGCCGAGCGCGAGGAGCGGCATCGCCGCGGCGGCCAGTCGCGCTATCTGGTCGAGCCCAACGTCAAGGACGGCAAGGGCGCGCTTCGCGACCTGCACACGCTGTTCTGGATCGCCAAATACGTCTATCGCGTCCGCGACACCGATGAGCTCGCCGAGCGCGGCGTGTTCGATGCGCAGGAATACCGCACCTTCCGGCGCTGCGCCGACTTCCTCTGGTCGGTGCGCTGCAACTTGCATTTCTACTCCGGCCGCGCCGAAGAGCGTCTCTCCTTCGATCTCCAGCGCGAGATCGCGGTCCGGCTCGGCTACACCTCGCATCCCGGCATGCAGGACGTCGAGCGCTTCATGAAGCACTACTTCCTGGTCGCCAAGGAAGTCGGCAACCTCACCGCCATCCTCTGTGCCAAGCTCGAGGACCAGCAGGCCAAGCCCGCACCGGTGCTGAGCCGGATGATGGCGCGGCTGCGCCCCACGCCTGTGAAGCGGCGTGTGCCTGACAGCGATGACTTCATCGTCGACAACAACCGCATCAACGTCGCCGCGCCCGACGTCTTCAAGCACGATCCGGTCAATCTGATCCGCATCTTCCGCCTGGCGCAGAAGAACAACCTCGCCTTCCACCCGGACGCGATGCGCGACGTGACGCGCTCGCTCGGCCTGATCAACGCGCAGATGCGCGAGAACCCCGAGGCCAACCGGCTGTTCATGGAGATCCTGACCTCCGACAACGCCGAGATCGTGCTGCGGCGGATGAACGAGACCGGCGTGCTCGGCCACTTCATCCGCGCCTTCGGCAAGATCGTCTCGATGATGCAGTTCAACATGTATCATCACTATACCGTCGACGAGCATCTGATCCGCTGCGTCGGATTCCTCCAGGACATCGAGCGCGGCGGCGCCGAGGAATTTACGCTCGCCAGCGACCTGATGCGCAAAATTCGCCCCGAGCACCGTTCGGTGATCTACATCACGACGCTGCTGCACGACATCGCCAAGGGACGGCCCGAGGATCATTCGATCGCCGGCGCCAAGGTCGCGCGCCGGCTCTGCCCGCGGCTCGGCTTCAGCGCGGCCGACACCGAGCTCGTGGCCTGGCTGATCGAGGAGCATCTGACGATGTCCACGGTCGCGCAGTCGCGCGATCTTTCCGACCGCAAGACCATCGAGAATTTCGCCGCCGTGGTGCAGTCGGTCGAGCAGATGAAGCTGCTCACGATCCTGACCACCGCCGACATCCGCGGCGTCGGTCCGGGCGTTTGGAACGGCTGGAAGGCGCAGCTGCTGCGCTCGCTTTATTACGAGACCGAACCGGTGCTGACCGGCGGCTTCTCGGAGGTCGACCGCGGTAAGCGCCTCACGGCCGCCTACGCCGAATTCCGGCACGCCTTCGCCGAATGGCCGGCCGACGAGCTCGATGCCTATGTCGGCCGGCACTATCCGGCCTATTGGCTCAAGGTCGAGCTGCCGCGCAAGATTCGTCACGCCCGCTTTGTGCGGTCGAGCGAACAGGCCGGCCACAAGCTCGCGATCAATGTCGGCTTCGACGAGGTGCGCGGCGTCACCGAGCTCACCATCTTCGCCGCCGACCATCCCTGGCTGCTGTCGATCATTGCCGGCGCCTGCGCTTCGGCCGGTGCCAACATCGTCGACGCCCAGATCTACACCACGACCGACGGCCGCGCGCTGGACACGATCTCGATCTCCCGGGAATACGACCGTGACGAGGACGAGGGCCGGCGCGCCACGCGCATCGGCGAGATGATCGAGGACGTGCTGGAAGGCAAGCTGCGCCTACCCGAAGTCGTGGCGCGGCGCACCGTGCGCAGCAAGGCGCGGCCTTTCGTGATCGAGCCGGAAGTGACGATCAACAACCAGTGGTCCGACCGCTACACCGTGATCGAGGTATCCGGCCTCGACCGCCCCGGCCTGCTCTACGAGCTGACCACCGCGATCTCGAAGCTCAACCTCAACATCGCCTCGGCGCATGTCGCGACCTTCGGCGAGCGCGCCCGCGACGTGTTCTACGTCACCGACCTGCTCGGCGCGCAGATCAACGCTCCGACCCGCCAGGCCGCGATCAAGAGCGCGCTGACCCACGTGATGGCCGGCGACAAGGCAGTTCTGCCGGCGGCATAATTCGTCATTCCGGGGCGCCGCGCAGCGGCGAGCCCGGAATCCATTCGTCGACACCGTCGGTGCGGCCCGATGGATTCCGGGTTCACGCTTCGCGCGCCCCGGAATGACGGTGGGGAGAGACCTAAACCTCCACGCCCTCATGCCTGAGCAGCCAGCGCTTGCGCTCGAGGCCGCCGCCGTATTTCACCAGCGAACCATCGGCGCCGATCAGGCGGTGGCAGGGCAGCACCACGCTGATCGGGTTGGAGCCGTTGGCATGGCCAACGGCGCGAATGGCTTTGGGCTTGTCGATCTTTGCGGCGAGCGCGCCATAGCTCATCGTGGTGCCGACCGGGATTTTGGCGAGTGCGGTCCAGACCTCTTGCTGAAACGGTGTGCCTGCGATGCGCCATGCGATCGACGACAGCTGAGCAAGATTACCCGCAAAGTAATCCGACAGCGCGGCCTTCATCGCCACCGGCGCGGAACGCTCGCGCAGATCTACCGCGCCGTAATGCAGCCGCAGCAGCTCGCGCATGCGGTGCCCGTAGTCGTCCCAGTCGAGCGCGCGCAACGCGCCGTCGGCATCGGTGACGAGCAACGCGATCCCGATCGGCGTCGCCAGCCGATCGAGGCCGAAGCGTTCAGGAGTCCTGGTTGATCGAGCGGCCATTGCGACACCGTTGCATCGAAACACACTTCGGACTTGCCATGCCGGCCATGCTAACGTCCACCCGAAAGCTGACGCTTTTGGGGGAGCTCAACTTGATCTGGATCGCCAATATCCTGGTGGCGCTTGTCGCCGCACTGCACGCCTACTTCCTGATCCTGGAGATGTTCCTGTGGGACAAGCCGCTTGGCTTGAAGACGTTTCGCAATACGCCTGAGAAGGCCGAGATCACGAAAGTGCTGGCCGCCAATCAGGGCCTCTATAACGGCTTCCTCACCGCCGGCCTGATCTGGGGTCTCGCCCACGGTAACCCGGCCTTCGCGTTCCAGATCAAGGTGTTCTTTCTGCTCTGCGTGATCGTGGCGGGCGCCTATGGTGCGGCGACCGTCAGCACGCGCATTCTGATCGGGCAGGCGCTGCCGGCGGCGATCGCACTGGCTGCATTGTTCTTAGCCTGAAATCCTGGCCTAGATCTTAGCCCGAGGCGCTACGGCGCAGCGCCGCGATCCTTGCGCGGCGCCTGCCCTTCCTCCACACTCTCCGGCAGCGATGGCGACCGTTGCAATCAACGGGAAAAGACTGTCGGCCGGAAATTTCCGTCAGGAGGAACAACCCAAAATGAGCAATCGCAGAGCCTTTATAGCTGCCACGGCGGCGCTCGCCTTCGCGTTCTCCGCCAGCCAAGCCTTCGTGAGCCAAGCCCTCGCCCAGAAAAAATACGACACCGGCGCGAGCGACACCGAGATCAAGATCGGCCAGACCGTGCCGTTCTCCGGCGCCTATTCCGTCTACGCCAATATCGGCAAGACGCAGGCCGCCTACTTCAAGATGATCAACGATCAGGGTGGCATCAACGGCCGCAAGATCAATCTGATCCAGTATGACGACGCCTATTCGCCGCCGAAGACGGTCGAGCAGGTGCGCAAGCTCGTCGAGGGAGACGAGGTGCTGTTCACCTTCCAGATTATCGGTACGGCCGCCAACGCCGCCGTGCAGAAGTATCTCAACGGCAAGAAGGTCCCGCAGCTCCTCGCCTCGACTGGCGCAGCGCGGTTCAACGATCCGCAGAACTATCCCTGGACCATCGCCTACAATCCCAACTATCTGTCCGAGGGACGCATCTACGCAAAATACATTCTCAAGGAGCATCCGAACGCCAAGATCGGCGTGCTCTACCAGAACGACGATATGGGCCGCGACTATCTCGCCGGCCTGAAGAGCGGCCTCGGCGACAAGGCCGCCAGCATGATCGTCGGCGAGGTCTCCTACGAGGTCACCGATCCGACGGTGGACTCGCAGGTGGTGAAGCTGAAGTCGATGGGCGTCGACCTGTTCTATGATGCCTCGACGCCCAAATTCGCCGCACAGGCAATCAAGAAGCTGGCCGACCTCGGCTGGACGCCGGTGCATATCCTCGACATCAATGCCAGCCCGATTTCGGCGACGCTGAAGCCGGCCGGCCTCGACATCTCCAGGGGCATCATCTCGACTCAATACGGCAAGGAGCCGGGCGATCCGCAGTGGAAGGACGATCCGGGCGTGAAGGCCTTCTTCGCCTTCATGGATAAATATTTCCCCGAAGGCGACAAGCTCAACACCGTCAACACCTACGCCTATTCGGTGGCCGAGCTGCTGGTCCAGGTGCTGAAGCAATGCGGCGATGACCTGACGCGCGAGAACGTCATGAAGCAGGTCGCCAACGTCAAGGACTTCACCCCGAGCTTCGCGCTGCCCGGCATCAAGATCAACACCGGGCCGAATGATTATCGCGTCAACAAGCAGATGCAAATGATGAAGTTCAACGGCGAGCGCTGGGAGCTGTTCGGCCCCATCATCGAGGACTCGGGCCCGGCGGGTTAGTTCGGGTCGTAGGGTGGTCAGCCGCAGCGGCTGCGCGAAGCGCGATCCGCTGGGCGTAACCCACCTCGTCTCTTTCCCACGTGTCGGCAGAAGTGGTGGGTTACGCTTCGCTAACTTACCCTACGAACGCCCACCTTGCGCGGCAACAGCGGCTCCTCCACACTCCCGCGCAGCGATGGCGCCGGACGCGCAGTGCGTCCGGCAGACCATCTGCAATAACAGACTGAGGAAATTGCGAATGAGGGATGGAATTTTGCATCTGGTCACGGCAACGGCCCTGACCATGGCGCTGTCGGTCTCTGCGGCCAATGCCCAGAAGAAATATGATCCGGGCGCCGGCGACACCGAAATCAAGGTCGGACAGACCATGCCGTTTTCGGGACCGGCGTCGGCCTATTCGTCGATCGGCAAGACCCAGGCCGCCTACTTCAAGATGATCAACGATCAGGGCGGCATCAACGGCCGCAAGATCAATTTGATCCAGTATGACGACGCCTATTCGCCACCGAAAGCTGTGGAGCAGATCCGCAAGCTGGTCGAAAGCGACGAGGTGCTGCTGACCTTCCAGATCATCGGCACGCCCGTGAACGCGGCCGTCCAGAAATATCTCAATTCGAAGAAAGTGCCGCAGCTGTTCGCGGCCACCGGCGCCTCGCGGTTCACCGACCCGAAGAACTTCCCGTGGACCATGGGATACAATCCGAATTACTTCGTCGAGGGCCGCATCTACGGCCAGTACATTCTGAAGGAGCATCCGAACGCGAAGATCGGCGTGCTCTATCAGAACGATGACCTCGGCAAGGACTATCTGAACGGCATCAAGGCCGGCCTCGGCGACAAGGCCGCCAAGATGATCGTGACGGAAGCGTCCTACGAGGTATCCGATCCCACGGTCGATTCGCAGATCCTCAAGATCAAGGATGCCGGCGCAGACCTGTTCTTCAGCGCCACTACGCCGAAGCAGGCCGCGCAGGCGATCAAGAAGATCGCCGAGATGGGCTGGCATCCGGTCCAGATCGTCGACATCAACGCCACCTCGGTCGGGGCGGTGCTGAAGCCCGCTGGCCTCGATGCCGCCAAGGGCCTGATCAGCGTCAACTACGGCAAGGAGCCGCTGGATCCGACCTGGAAGGACGACGCCGGTCTGAAGAAGTATTTCGACTTCATGGCCAAGTACTATCCGGATGGCGACAAGGATTCGAACTTCAACACCTATGGTTACGGCACCGCGCAGCTGCTGGTCCATGTCCTGAAGCAGTGCGGCGACGACCTGACGCGCGAGAACGTCATGAAGCAGGCGGCTTCTTTGAAGGACGTCACCAGCGACGTCGCGCTGCCCGGCATCAAGGCCAACACCTCGCCAACCGACTACCGCGTCAACAAGCAGCTTCAGATGATGAAGTTCAACGGCGAACGCTGGGAGCTGTTCGGCCCGATCCTGGAGGACGCAGCCCCGGCGGGTTAGTCTTCGAAAACAACTGCCTCAACGACGTCATGCCCGGGCTTGTCCCGGGCATCCACGTTCTTGGGCCAGCAAAGGAAGGCGTGGATGGCCGGGTCAAGCCCGGGCATGACGAAGGAGAGAGATTTGCCCCACGCCATTCAGGTGGGTATCTCGCCAAAGTTCTTCCCCGGCGGCAGCACCGCGTGCCGGATCAGGCGCGAATCTTCCACCGCCGCCTGGCGGTGCTTGACCGCCTCGCGATAGACGGGGTCGCGGATCATCTCGACGAAGGCGGCGACGCTGGGGTATTCGGCAATGAAGCAGTGATCCCAGCGCTCGTCCTGCGGACCGATCAGCATCAGCTCGAACCTGCCCTGCCAGACGATGCGGCCGCCGAGGCGTTCGAACACCGGGCCGCTTTCGCGACCATAGGCCGCATAGGCTTCCGCGCCGCTGGCCTTGCGGCCATCGGGATACGCCGCCTCTCTGCGCAGGCGCACGAGGTTGAGCATGTGAATGGGGCCGGGGCGGTCGTTGTCCCGGAATTGCGCAAAGATGTCCTTGGTCGGATCGATGTGGCCCATGCGAGTTCCCTCTTCGTTATGGCCGCGATCCTAGCTCTGCCGTGGAATGAGCGGAACTGCGGCCTGGGAATGCCGCACCTCCTAATCAGACGTTAAGGACGGGGTAACGGGGCCTTAAACAGCGACCGCTAGCGTGCGGCGGGGCGGGATGACCGGGCGTTTGCGTATGGGGTCGGCAAAGAAAAAGGGTGGGCGGAAGGAGCCGTTGTTCGGCTTGCCCGCGGCGCTCGCCGATCTGCGTCTGACGGCGGCCGATCGCATTCCCAGCGGCGACGACAAGCCGAAAAAGTCCTCCAGCAAGCGCAAGAGCGACAAGTCCGACGACGAGCCGCCGCGCGAGCAGAAGTCGCAACCGAGCCGCAGCGGCGCCAGGCGCCGGTCGAAATCATCCATCGGCGCGGGCCTCGGCCGCCTCGTCTATTGGGGCGCGGTGCTGAGCCTGTGGGGCGTGATCGCCGTGATCGGCGTTGTGATCTGGGTCGGCGCCCACCTGCCGCCGATCCAATCGCTGGAGATTCCCAAACGTCCGCCGACGATCCAGATCGTCGGCATGGACGGCAGCATGCTGGCGCAGCGTGGCGAGATGGCCGGCGCCAATGTGTCGCTGAAGGACCTGCCGCCCTATTTGCCCAAGGCCTTCATCGCCATCGAGGACCGCCGCTTCTATTCGCATTTCGGCATCGATCCGATCGGCATCCTGCGCGCGCTCGTCACCAACGTGCTCCATCGCGGCGTGTCGCAGGGCGGCTCGACGCTGACGCAGCAGCTCGCCAAGAACCTGTTCCTGACCCAGGAACGCACCATGGCGCGCAAGCTGCAGGAGGCGGAGCTCGCGATCTGGCTGGAGCGCAAGCATTCCAAGAACGAGATCCTGGAGCTCTATCTCAACCGCGTCTATTTCGGTTCCGGCGCCTACGGCGTCGAAGCCGCCGCGCAAAAGTATTTCGGCAAGCCGGCCCGGAGCGTGAGCATCGCGGAGGCCGCGATGCTGGCCGGCCTGGTCAAATCGCCCTCGCGCCTCGCGCCGAACCGCAATCCCGAAGGCGCGGAAGCGCGCGCGCAGATCGTGCTGGCGGCGATGGCGGATGCCAGATTCATCACCGAAGCGCAGGCCCAGGCTTCGATCGGCCACCCCTCCTACAATGTGAAGCCGGTCGGCGCCGGCACCGTGAACTACGTCGCCGATTGGATCGGCGAGGTGCTGGACGACCTCGTCGGCCAGATCGACGACAGCATCAAGGTCGAGACCACGATTGACCCGAAGCTCCAGGCCGCGGCGGAAGCCGCCGTCATCGACGAGCTCGCGGCCAAGAGCGTGAAGTTCAATGTCAGCCAGGGCGCGCTGGTGGCGATGACGCCCGACGGCGCGGTCCGCGCCATGGTCGGCGGCCGGAACTATTCCGACAGCCAGTACAACCGCGCAGTCACCGCCAAACGCCAGCCGGGCTCCTCGTTCAAGCCGTTCGTCTATCTGACCGCGATGGAGCAGGGCCTGACGCCCGATACGGTCCGCCAGGACGCGCCGATCGAGGTCAAAGGCTGGAAGCCCGAGAACTACACCCACGAATATTTCGGCGCGGTGACGCTGACGCAGGCGCTGGCGATGTCGCTCAATACGGTCGCCATCCGCCTCGGCCTCGAGGTCGGGCCGAAGAACGTGGTGCGCACGGCGCACCGGCTCGGCATCTCCTCGAAGCTCGAGCCCAACGCCTCGATCGCGCTCGGCACCTCGGAAGTCTCTGTCGTCGAGCTGGTCGGTGCCTATGCGGCGTTCGCCAATGGCGGCTTCGCAGCCGCGCCGCATGTGGTGACGCGGATCAGGACGCTGGACGGCAAGCTGCTCTACATGCGGCAGCCCGACGAGCACAACCAGGTGATCGAGCCGCGCTATGTCGGCATGATGAACACGATGATGCGGGAGACGCTGATCTCCGGCACGGCCAAGAAGGCCGAGATCCCTGGCTGGCAGGCGGCCGGCAAGACCGGCACCAGCCAGGATTACCGCGACGCCTGGTTCATCGGCTACACGTCGAACCTCGTCACCGGCGTCTGGCTCGGCAATGACGACAACTCGCCGACCAGGAAGGCGACGGGCGGCGGCCTGCCGGTAGAAGTCTGGACCCGCTTCATGCGCACCGCGCACGAGGGCGTGCAGGTGGCGGCCCTGCCGAACCTACAAAGCAATTGGGGGCCGGCGAACCTCGTGCAGGTCTCATCGCAGGTGTCACCGCCGACACAAGCAGCGCCCGGCCCCGCATCGGCGCCGGTCAACAATGGCGGTTATCGCTCACCACCGCCGGCGCGCGCCAATGCGCGACCGGAGGCAGCAGCTGGGCTCGATGGCTGGCTGATGGACCGGCTGTTCGGCGGCAACAGATAGAGGTCCTTGTTACCTCAAAACAAAAATCGCGAAAACAACCCCATGCACAGTAGGCGGCGCATTCCGGCGTGACGCGCGGTGGATTGGTTGAAGGCGTTGATGTGGTGGGATGAATCGAGCGTGCCGCGCAATCGTCGCAGCGAGTGGGATCAGTCGAGCGGAACGTGCAGAATGCCGCCTCATTTTCAGCTGTCATTCCCCGCGAAGGCGGGGAATCCAGTACGCCGCGGCCTCTCGGTTTAGCAACAACGGCCTCGGATTACTGGATCGCCCGCCTTCGCGGGCGATGACAGCGGTTGCTGGGCTACCAGCCCGCTCTAATCCTCGACCCCATACCGGTGCAGATCGTTGCCGTACGTATCGAGCCACTTCTTGGCGCGCTCCATCGACGGGCAGATCTTGCCGCAGACGCGCCAGAAGCGGGCGGAGTGGTTCATCTCGACGAGATGGGCCACTTCATGCGCGGCGAGGTAGTCGAGCACGTAGGGCGGCGCGAGGATCAGGCGCCAGGAGAACGACAGCGAACCGGCCGAGGTACAGGAGCCCCAGCGGCTGGACTGATCGCGGATCGAGAGCCGCTTCACCTTGACGCCGAGATCGGCGGCATGGGTCTGCGACGAACGCTGCAGATCGCGGCGCGCCTCGCGCTTGAGAAAGTCATGGACGCGACGGTCGGCATGCTCGACGCCGCCGGCGACGCAGACAATGCGTTCACCGCTGTCACGAATTTCGGTCCACACCGTCCCACGCGCGCCGGCGCGATGCACGATGCGATGGGGAACGCCGCGAAGCGGTATCACTGTGCCAGGCTGGAACGGTGCAGCTTTCGGCAAACGACCAAGACGCGCGGCGATCCACGCACCGTGACGCTGCGCAAAATCCTTGGCTTCGGCGAGCGTGCCGCGCGGCGGGATCGTGAGGATCGCTTCGCGGTCACTGGGATGAATTCTCAGCGTGTAACGGCGCGCTCGGCGGTGCCTGCGGAGCCGAATCGCAAAGAATTGCGATCCATGAGTGATGACGAGAGTCTTCGGTTCGTGGGGCCGCCGATAGAGGAGCGCGCGAGTGGCCATGTCTGTCAGTCCAGGGAGCAAGAGTTCGCCCGGATTCTGCCATAACCGCCGCCACGGAAAGCGCTCGGCGCAAAAACAAATCATTTGCCCAATATACAGGGGTCTGGCGTCCAGGAGACCCTACAGACTGGGGTTGGAACCCCAATTTTTCGCCCCCGCCGGACGCATGTGGCTCCCCCAAGGGATGAGGGAGGACTCACTCCTATGAAACTACCTAAATACCTCGAATCTGGCAGGAACCAGGCCCTGCCGGCGCCCCCGGCAAGCCCTCAATTTTCGGCGGGAAAGCCGAAATGCGCGCTTATTCGGCTGCAAGCGCCCGCAACGAGCTCGGATTCGCAGCCGAGACCATGAAATCATGAATGCGCGGCACGATTTCCGCCTTGAAGCGCGAGCCGTTGAACACGCCGTAATGTCCGACGCCCTTCTGAACGTAATGAACGCGGCGATGATCCGGAATCGAGCTGCACAAGCCGTGCGTCGCTTCGGTCTGACCGAGACCCGAGATGTCGTCGTTCTCGCCTTCGACCGTCATCAACGCAACGCGCGTCACCTTGGAAGGATCGACGCGAGTTCCACGATGCATCATCTCGCCCTTCGGCAGCGAATGCTTCACGAACACGGTATCGACGGTCTGCAGATAATACTCGGCCGACAGGTCCATGACCGCGAGATATTCATCGTAGAAGTCGCGATGCTTGTCGACGAGGTCGCCGTCGCCCTTCACCAGGTTGGCGAACAGACGCTTGTGAGCGTCCATGTGGCGGTCGAGGTTCATGCTGATGAACCCGTTCAGCTGCAGGAAACCCGGATAGACGTCGCGCATCATGCCCGGATGCGGGAACGGCACCTTCGTGATCACGTGGTTGCGGAACCAGTCGATGCCGCGCTCCTGCGCGAGATCGTTCACCCCGGTCGGGTTGCGGCGAGTGTCGATCGGGCCGCCCATCAGCGTCATCGAGGTCGGCACGAAAGGATCGCGACGCGCTTCCATGATCGAGACGGCAGCGACGACGGGCACGGAGGGCTGGCACACCGCCAGCACATGGGTGTTGCCGCCCAGGACGTGCAGCATCTCGACGACGTAATCGATGTAATCGTCGAGATCGAAGCGGCCGTCGCTCAAGGGCACCATGCGGGCGTCGGCCCAGTCGGTGATGTAGACCTCATGCGCCGGCAGAAAGGCCTCGACCGTGCCACGGAGCAGCGTCGCGTAATGGCCGGACATCGGCGCCACGATCAGCACGCGCGGCTGCGGGCTGCGCAGCGGGCGAGCGAACTTGCGATCGAAGTAGAGCAGCTTGCAGAACGGCTTTTCCCAGACCGATCGGACCTCGACGGGGACGCGGATGCCGTTGACCTCGGTGTCGTCGAGGCCCCATTCCGGCTTGCCGTAGCGGCGCGTGGTGCGCTCGAACAATTCGCAGGCCGCAGCCACCGACTTGCCGACCTCGGTGCGCGCCCAGGGATTCAGCGGATTCTGAAACAGCAGCCTGGTCGCGTCGGTGACGGCGCGTGCCGGATTGAGAGAGGCCTGCGCCATCTCGTACATCCAGTACATCGGCGTCGTCAGGACCGGACTGCCTTCGCTCGCCAGAGGCGGTGCGCCGCCAAACTCACCAATAGGCATGGTCAAATCCTTCTTCGCATCGCAACATACTGCCGAATGCGTAATATTGCGTCAATGCATGGTTCCGTACATCTACGTGGCGCAGACGATTAATTCAGCCTGAATCCACGGGAAAGTGAGTTATTCGCCGCCCGAGAGCAGCGAGCCGTGCTTCCTGGCGCTGCGCAAAAGGGCAAGGAATGCCCCAAAAGAAGCCATCAGAAGCATTGCATTGATGGCTAACGCATCCAGCATCAGATCGGCCCGGAAGGTCTGCTCGATCAGCAACGCGCGCATCCCCTCGAACACGTAGGTCGGCGGCAGCGACCAGGCGATGGTTTGCAGCCATGCGGGCAGCACGCTGACCGGATAATAGATGCAGGCGAGCGGCATGATCGCGAACATCAAGGTCCAGACGATGCTCTCGGCGCCAAGGCCGTTCCGCAGCACCAGACCCGAGACAAAGATGCCGACCGACCAGCTGGTGAAGATCAGATTGCAGAAGAAGGCGATCAGCGGCAGGCCGAGGCTGTAGACATTGAAGTGAAAGAACGCAATCGCGAGCAGCGTCATCGGGATGACGCCGATCGCCAGCCGGATCAGGCTCATCACCATCAGCGAGAGCAGAAACTCGATCGGCTTCAGCGGGCTCATCATGAGGTTGCCGAGGTTGCGCGCCCACATCTCCTCCAGGAAGGAGATGGAGAAGCCGAGCTGGCCGCGGAACAGGATGTCCCAGAGGATGACGGCGCCGATCAGGGTGCCGCCGGCGCGCGCGAAGAAATTGGCGTTCTGCGCGATATAGAGCTGAAGAAAGCCCCAGGTGATGATCTGCAGCGCCGGCCAGTACAGCAGCTCGAGCAACCGCGGCCAGGACGACATCAACAGATACCAGTAGCGCAGGATCATCGCGCCGATGCGCTGGACGGAAATGCCGCGGTGCAGGGAAAGCTCGCTCATCTTGCCTCCTCCTTCGCCCCATTGGTCCGCCCGCGCGCGACATCCAGGAACACCTCCTCCAGCGTGGTGCGATTGTAGCGGGCCATGATGGCGTCGGGCGTGTCGTCGTCCTCGACGCGGCCACGCTTCATGATGATGACGCGGTCGCAGAGCCGCTCGACCTCGAGCATGTTGTGTGACGCCAGCAGGATGGTGGCGTTGTTTTCGTTGCGATAGCGCTCCAGATGCGCCCGCACCCAGTCGGCCGTGTCAGGGTCGAGCGAGGCGGTCGGCTCGTCCAGCAGCAACAGCTCGGGCTGGTTGATCAGCGCCTTCGCCAGCGCGACGCGGGTCTTCTGCCCGGCCGAGAGCTTGCCGTTGGCGCGGTCGATGAAGTCGTTGAGATCGAGCTCGTCGGCCAGCCTCGCGATTCGGTCGGCGAGGTTTTCGACCGCATAGAGCTTGCCGAAAATAGTGAGGTTCTGCCGCACCGTGAGCCGCATCGGCATGTCGACATAGGGGCTTTCGAAGTTCATCCGCCCAAGCACCTCGGCGCTTTGCTCCGGCATCCGGTGCCCGAGCACGCGGACACGGCCGGAGGTCGGCAGCACCAGCCCCATGATCATCGCGATGGTGGTGGTCTTGCCGGCGCCGTTGCCGCCCAGAAGCCCGGTGATGCTGCCGCGGGGAAGTGTAAAGGAGATGCCGTCCACCGCGCGGGTCTGCTTGTAGAGCTTGACGAGGCGATCGACCTCGATGGCCGCGGACAAAGTGCCATCCGCGACAGTCGGCCGACTTGAAGCCTTCGAGTTCTCAGTCATGCTAAAGGCGTTCTTCCGCCATTGCGCGGTGGAGTGCAAGGCCTGTAACTCCGAAGGCTTGTAGCTCCGAAGGCTTGTAACTCGTTGGAATCAGTGGGCCAGCGTGTTTGTGATCGGACACGCGCACCGCTAGATTGGCCTGTCATGACCGAGACCGCCGCTTCCGACTTCCGCCCTTCGCAACGACACATCCGCCTGGACACCATCCTGCGGCTGCGCTGGCTCGCCGTGCTGGGCCAGCTCGCTGCAATCTTCGTCGTGGCGCAGGGGCTGGAGTTCGATGTCGCCATTGTGCCCTGCGTCAGCATCATCGCCCTGTCGGCTGCGCTCAATCTGGCTCTGCAAACCGTGGCCAACCCGATGCAGCGGCTGAAGCCGCTTCACGCGGCCGGGCTATTGGCATTGAACATCGTGGAACTGGCGGGATTGCTGTTCTTCACCGGCGGATTGCAGAACCCGTTCTCGTTCCTGTTTCTCGCACCGGTCCTGATTTCTGCCACCGCGCTGCCAGTCCGGCTCACTTTCGCTCTCGGCCTGCTGGCCGTGGCGTGTGCCTCGATCCTGTTCTTCTTTCATTTCCCGCTGCCATGGGACTCCGAGGATCCCGTGGTGCTGCCGCCGATCTATCTGTTCGGCGTCTGGCTTTCGATCGTGCTCGCGATCGGCGTCACCAGCCTCTACTCGTTTCAGGTCACCGAGGAGGCGCGCAAGCTCGCCGACGCCCTCGCCGCGACCGAGCTGGTGCTGACGCACGAGCAGCATCTGACCCAGCTCGACGGATTGGCCGCGGCCGCCGCGCACGAGCTCGGCACGCCGCTTGCGACCATCTTCCTGATCTCGCGCGAACTGGAAAAGACCGTGACGGACCCGGTCTTTGCCGCCGATCTGAAAACACTGCGCGAGCAGACGCAACGCTGCCGCGACATTCTGAGCAAAATCACCCAGCTCTCCTCCACCGGCGCACCGTTCGACCGCATGAAGCTGTCGGAACTGATCGAAGAGGTGGTGGCACCGCACCGCGATTTCGGCATCGACATCAAGGTGCGGATCGCAGTGGCGGCTGCAGCCGAGCCGGTCGGATCGCGCAATCCGGCGGTGCTCTATGGCGTCGGCAACATCATCGAGAACGCGGTCGATTTCGCCAACTCCACCGTGGAGGTGAACGCGTGGTGGAACAATGAGACCATCGAGATCGTGATCTCCGACGACGGCCCCGGCATTCCGCCCGATCTCATGAACCGGATCGGCGAGCCTTATTTGTCGCGGCGGCGCACCCAGGATGCCGGCGGCGGGCTGGGGCTCGGCGTGTTCATCGCCCGCACGCTGCTTGAGCGCACCGGTGCCAAGGTCTCGTTTACCAATCGGATCTTCCCGGACCACGGTGCAGTGGTGCAGATCGCGTGGCCGCGGGAACGTTTTGAGACTATCGAGAGCTTCGAGGAAACAATACGATAGGGCGCGACCTTGCGTCGCACGTAAGGGCCGATCGACTATTGGCGGCCTCGTATTGTGGGCCTTGGCACCGCCCGATTGCGAGGCCATATGTAGGTGCGCAGGAGAGAGGACATAACCTTGAACGCCATCGCCGAACTGAACGAACAGGCCGACCGCTCGCTTCTCATCGTGGAGGACGACAAGCCGTTCCTGGAGCGCCTGTCGCGCGCCATGGAGACACGCGGCTTTGCGGTGACGTCATGCGACACGGTCTCCGATGGTCTCGCGCAGATCGGCAAGTCCGCACCGGCCTTCGCCGTCGTCGATCTTCGCCTCGGTGACGGCAACGGTCTCGACGTCGTCTCCGCGCTGAAGAAGAAGCGCCCCGAAGCCCGCGCCATCGTGCTGACCGGCTATGGCAACATCGCCACCGCCGTCACCGCGGTGAAGATGGGCGCGATCGATTATCTCTCGAAGCCCGCGGATGCCGACGACGTCGCCGCTGCATTGCTCTCGACTAGCACGGACAAATCCGAGTTGCCGGCGAACCCGATGTCGGCCGACCGCGTGCGCTGGGAGCACATCCAGCGCATCTACGAAATGTGCAACCGCAACGTCTCGGAGACGGCGCGGAGGCTCAACATGCACCGGCGGACGCTGCAGCGGATTCTGGCCAAGCGCGCCCCGCGCTGACGTCTCGTAGGGTGGGCAAAGGCGCAAAGCGCCGTGTCCACCATCTCTACTTCAATCTTGATTGGCTTGACTGGTGGGCACGCTTCGCTTTGCCCACCCTACGGCAGTCGTGGCCCGGACGCTGCGCAGCACGAAGTGGTGCGCTGCAGAGCCGGGGCCCATACCTCAGCTTGAACCACATATGGGTCCCGGATCTGCGCCGCAACGCCAAGCGGCGTTGCAGCTTGTCCGGGACACGAGACCATTCTACTCCCAGAAATCCGCATGCCCCTGCGGATCGACCAGGCGGTTGATCCGCAAGCCGGCCGCCATGCCGAACCGCACCGTCATCTGCTTGCGCGTGGCGGCTGCGATCTTGTGCTCGGGCGCTTCGCAATGCATGTGCGCGCCATAGGCGTCGGCGATGATCAGGCCGGTGCCTTCGGGGAAAATCTCGCACGGCAGGTCCTGCGTGAAGGCGAAGAACAGCCGGTCGCAATGGGCGCGGTATTCGTGCCATTTCTGATCGGCACGCAGATCTTCCACCGACGATTTGATCTCGACGATCCAGATCTCGCCGCGCTCGTTCAGCGCCACGAGATCAGCGCGCCGGCCCGACGGCAGCGGTAACTCGCTGATGCAAGTGAACCCAAGCGAGCGTAACAGCCGCGCCGTGCCGCGCGCGATCGCGAGCGCCGTCTCGGATTGACGGCGGTCCGGCGGCGGCACGAGGGCGATGTTGCGGGCGTTGTCCATGGGGGGAGTGTAGCCGATTCCATTCTCGGTGTGGGGGGGGGGGGGGGGGGGGGGGGGCGCGGCCCCCCCCCCCCCCCCCGCCCCCCCCCCCCCCCCCCCCCCCCCCCACGCCCGCCCGCGCGCCGCCCCGCCCACCGCCCCCGCCCGTGTGCTGTGCCCCCCCCCCCGCGCGCCCCCGCCCCCCGGCCCCCCCCCCCCCCCCGCCCCCGCGCGCCCCCCCGCCCCCCCCCCCCCCCCCCCCCCCCCCCCCCACCGAGGCGCGGAACCTCCCCTCCCCCTCGCACTTATCACGCAGCCGCCGACGGTCGCGGGCGGACCGAAGAGGGCTGGCCCGATATGATCGACGATCTCTGGTACAAGAACGCCATCATCTATTGCCTGTCCGTCGGCACCTATATGGATGCCGACGGCGACGGTGTCGGCGATTTCAAGGGGCTGTTACGGCGGCTCGATTATCTGCACGGGCTTGGCATCACCACGATCTGGCTGATGCCGTTCCAGACTTCGCCGGGCCGCGATGACGGTTACGACATCGCCGACTATTACAGCGTCGATTCCCGCTACGGCACGCTCGGCGATTTTGTCGAGTTTGCCCATGGCTGCAAGCAGCGCGGCATCCGAATCATCATCGATCTCGTCGTCAACCACACCTCCGACCAGCATCACTGGTTCAAGGAGGCGCGGCGCGACAAGAGTTCGCCCTATCGCGACTGGTATGTCTGGTCCGACAAGAAGCCGGCCAATGCCAACAAGGGCATGGTGTTTCCCGGCGTTCAGAAATCGACATGGACGCGCGACAAGGACGCCGGCGCCTGGTTCTTCCACCGCTTCTACGATTTCCAGCCCGATCTCAACACCTCGAATCCGCACGTGCAGGCGGAGATCCTGAAGATCATGGGATTCTGGATCCAGCTCGGCGTCTCCGGCTTTCGCATGGACGCCGTGCCTTTCGTGATCGCCACCAAGGGCGCGAAGGTGACCAAGCCGGTCGAGCAATACGACATGCTGCGCGCTTACCGCGAATTCCTGCAATGGCGGGAAGGCGACGCCATCATCCTGGCCGAAGCCAATGTGCTGCCGGAAACGGACATGGAGTATTTCGGCAAGGATGCCGACCGCATGCACATGATGTTCAATTTTCACGTCAACCAGCATCTGTTCTATGCGCTAGCTTCCGGCGACTCGCGACCGCTGGCCGAGGCGCTGAAAGCGACGAAGTCGCGGCCGGCTTCGGCGCAATGGGGCCTGTTCCTGCGCAATCACGACGAGCTGGACCTGGGACGGCTGACCAAGGCGCAGCGCGACACCGTGTTCAAATCGTTCGGCCCCGACAAGGACATGCAGCTTTACGATCGCGGCATTCGGCGACGGCTTGCGCCGATGCTGGGCGGCGACCGCAGGCGGCTCGAGCTTGCCTACAGCCTGATGTGTACGCTGCCGGGAACTCCCGTGATCCGCTATGGCGACGAGATCGCGATGGGCGACAATCTGGCGCTGCCCGAGCGCAAATGCGCGCGCACGCCGATGCAATGGTCGACCGAGCCGCAGGGCGGCTTCACCAAGAGCGACAAGCCGGCGAACCCCGTCATCGACAAGGGTCCTTACGGCTACGAGCACGTCAACGTCGCCAAACAGCGGCGCGATCCGAATTCGATGCTGAACTGGACCGAGCGCATCGTCCGCATGCGCAAGGAGGTGCCGGAGATCGGCTGGGGCGACTTTGCGATCATCGCGACGCGCGATCCCGCCGTCTTCATCACGCGCTATGACTGGCGCAACAATTCGGTGCTGTTCGTGCATAACCTCGACGAGAAGCCGCGTGAGACGGCGTTTTCGGTAGGGTTGCCTGATGATGCCGGCGAGCACCTGATCAATCTGCTCGCGGAGGACCACAGCCACGCCGACAAGCGCGGCCGGCATCGCGTCGTGCTCGAGCCCTATGGCTATCGCTGGTACCGGGTCGGCGGGCTGGATTATCTGCTGAAGCGGAGTGATATCGACGGGACTACGACACGGGGGAAGAAGCGTGGACGTTAGCCGCCACCACCACGCCCTCATTCCCTCGCAGATCCAGCACGCCTTCCAGCCGCTCCCCCTCGCGATCCAGAAATGTCGAGAGCAATATCTCGCTGCCGAATCGGATCGCGCTGGTGGTGACCGCGATCGGTTCAGGCCCGAGATTCAGCACGACGATGACCGCCCTGCCCTCGGCGCCACGGCGATAGATCAGGAGATCGCCTTGCGCGGCGATCGGATGATAATCGCCTGACACCAGCGGCGGACATGCCTTCCGCAACGCGATCAGGCGCTCGTACAGGCTGAGGATCGAGCGCGTGTCGGCGTCGAGATTGACGACGTTCTCGTGGATATGATCCTCCGGCAGCGGCAGCCACGGCTTGACGTCCGAGAAGCCGCCGAAGCCTGAAGAGTCCCACTGCATCGGCGTGCGGCAGCCGTCGCGGCCCACCCCGATGCCGGGGACGTTCTTCTCGAAGGGATCGCGGACATCCGCAGGCGCGATCGCGAGCTGATGCATGCCGATCTCGTCACCGTAATAGAGCGTCGGCGTGCCGCGCAAGGTCAGGAGTAGCATGGCCGCGACGCGGGCCTGCTCCGGCCCGACCCGGCTGGCGACGCGCGGGCGATCGTGATTGCCGAGCACCCAGTTCGGCCACGCGCCCGTCGGCAGCGCCTTCTCGTAGTCGTCGATGATCTTCTCGATCGAGCGCGCGCTCCAGAAGGTCGAGAGCAGCGCGAAATTGAACGGCATCTGCGCGCCGGTGAGGTCGTTGCCGTAATAGGCCATGAGGCGATGCAGCGGCAGATAGACCTCGCCGATCAGCACGCGGGCCGGATAGGCATCGATGACGCGCCGCATCTCGGCGATGACGTCGAACACCTCCGGCTGGTCGGTGGAATATTGGGTGAGGATACTCTCGTTCGGCGGCCGGCCCTCGACATAATGCGGGTTCGGCGGATTGTCGCGAAACTCGGAATCCTTGATCAGGTGCCAGATCACGTCGACGCGAAAGCCGTCGACGCCCTTCTCCAGCCAGAACCGCATCACGTCGTAGATCGCGGCGCGGACCTCCGGATTGCGCCAGTTGAGGTCCGGCTGCTGGGCGAGGAAGGCATGGTAGTAATATTGACCGGTCGCGGCATCGATTTGCCATGCGCTGCCGCCGAACTCGGACAGCCAGTTGTTCGGCACGCTGCCATCGGGGGCCGGATCACGCCAGATGTACCAGTCTCGCTTCGGGTTGTCGCGCGAGGAGCGGCTTTCGATGAACCAGGGATGCTGGTCGGAGGTGTGGTTCGGCACGAGATCGAGGATCAGCTTCAGGTCATTGTCATGCGCGGCCGCGAGCAGCGCATCGAAATCCGCCATCGTGCCGAACAGCGGATCGATGCCGGTATAGTCGGAGATGTCATAGCCGAAATCGGCCATTGGCGAGGGGAAGATCGGCGACAGCCAGATCGCGTCGACGCCGAGCGATTTCACATAAGGCAGCCGCCGAAAAATGCCGGCGAGATCCCCGACGCCGTCGCTGTCACCGTCCTGAAACGAGCGCGGATAGATCTGATAGAAGATGCCGTCGCGCCACCAGTTCTCGCCGCCCTGCGCCATGTCGGAAAACCCACCCGGAAATCTGTGCCTCGCGCGAGAGAACGCGGAAGCAACGCCCCGGTTCAAACAGCCACGCAAATTGGGACGGCCGTGTGATGGCGGGCGTACCTGTTCCCCGGCGCCGCTCGCGACTATTTTTGCTTGGCGGCGCAGCAAAAATCGGCATTGTGAGCCCCATGACCGAGCAAAATGACACCCAACAATCCAAGGCCGGCGCGATCATCGTCCCGGTGACACTGTTCGAGCAGAACTGCACCATCATCTGGGACGAGCCCGGCAAGAAGGCCGTGGTGATCGACCCCGGCGGCGACGTGCCGAAGATCCTTGAGGCGATCAAGCAGACCGGCGTCACCGTCGAGAAAATCTGGCTGACCCATGGCCATATCGACCATGTCGGCGGCGCGGCCGAGTTACGCGATGCGCTGAAGGTGCCGATCGAGGGCCCGCATGCCGCGGACAAATTTCTGCTCGACAACGTGGTCGAGAGCGGAGCGCGCTTCGGCATGACGGGGGTGCGCAATTTCGAGCCGGACCGCTGGCTCGACGAAGGCGACAACGTATCGATCGGCGGATTGACGTTCGACATTTTCCATTGCCCGGGCCATTCACCCGGCAGCGTGGTGTTCTTCAACGGGAATCTGCGCTTTGCCCATGTCGGCGACGTCCTGTTCGCCGGCTCGGTCGGGCGCACCGACCTGCCCGGCGGCAGTCACGCCACGCTGATCAACTCGATCATGACAAAACTGCTGCCGCTCGGCGACGACGTCGGCTTCATCTGCGGTCACGGCGCCGGCTCGAGCATCGGCCAGGAGCGAATGACCAATCCGTTCATCACCGGCGAGATGTAGGCCTTATTGCTTGCGCATGATCTGATCGGAAAACCGCTTCACACCTGACGTGACGGCAACGCCGATCGAGATGGTCGATCACACGGGGTAGATTGGTCGAGATCGACGCGAGGGCGTCGCCACAAACCCAGCTGTCGTCCCGGACAAGCGTAAGCCCAGATCCGGGACCCATAACCACAGGAAGCCGTGGTTACGGGGACTCGGAGTTGCGACTTCGCGCCCAACTTTGTCCTGTGGTTATGGGTCCCGGATCGGCGCGCGCTTCAGGCGCGCCTGTCCGGGACGACAGTTGGGGTCGGGCCTACTTCATCAGGCCCGCAGCGGTCAGCGCGCGCGTGATGATCTGGCCGAGATCGAAGCCGCGGGATTCCTCGCGCTTCGGCTCGGCCTGTTCGTCGGCGACCGCGGCGCGGATCGAGCGGGCGAGATGCGGAGCGGGTGAGCGCGCGGGCGCTGGCTTTACCTCCGCCGTCTTCCTGGCCGCATCCGGAATCCATCCGGTCAGACCAAAGAACTTCGCGATGTGATAGGACGATGAAATGCCGGCCTCGATCAGGAACGCGCCTTCGAGGCCGTAGCGCTGGTCGTTATCGGCGAGCCCCAGCGGGGTGCCGTGGGCCATGCCGGTGATGGCATAGGATTCGACCAGCGTCTCGCCGTCCTTATTCCACCAGGCCTGGCGCGGGTAGCCGTCGACATTGGTCTCGGCCATCGGCGTCATCGGCAGATCGTGCAAATCGAGCCACTGCTTGACGATCTCGTTGGCATTGCCGGGATTGACGGTGCGGTCGGCGCTGCCGTGCCACACCGAAATCTTCGGCCAGGGCCCGCGATGATTGGAAGCCCGCCGCACGAAATCGCCGAGCTCACGCTCGGGCCGCGCCGGGGAATGAAACATGCCGTCCAGCGCCTCGCGCAGATTCGACGCGATGCCGTAGGGAAGGCCTGCGATGATCGCGCCGGCAGAGAACACCTCCGGATAAGTCGCGAGCATCACCGAGGCCATGCCGCCGCCGGCGGACAGGCCGGTGATGAAGACGCGCCTGGGATCGATGCGGTGGGCCTGAACCATATGCGCGATCATCTCGCGGATCGATCGCGCCTCGCCGCTGTCCCGCGCGGTATCTTCGGGATTGAACCAGTTGAAGCAGGTGTTGCCGTTGTTGCTGCGCTGTTGCTCGGGCATCATCAGCGCAAAGCCATAGTGACGTGCGAGCGTCGACCAGCCGGCGCCGAGGTCGTAGCTCGCTGCCGTCTGGCCGCAGCCGTGCAGCACGACGACGAGCGCGCGCGGCTTCTGCAATTGCGCCGGCACGAACGCGAACATGCGAAGACTGCCGGGATTGTCGCCGAAGCCGGTGACTTCCTCCAACGGACTGGAGGCATCGGCGCTCGCGCCAAAGTCGGGCAAGCGCAGACCATCCATCCTTGGCAGATGTCTCAAGAGGTCGACATTACGGGCTAACGACACGGCAAATTCCTGGTGGGCGTCTTTCAACGTTTACCCAGACCAGATAGTTGCTGCAGTGCAAAAAGAAAAGACCGTGTGCTGTCGACATCAGGGAAACCACGCGGAATCCCGCAAAAATCCGCAGGAATCCGCACGTATTAACCGCAGTGCCTCAACTTCGTGCAGATGCGCGGCGCATCCACGTCAGGAATGCGGCGCAGATCATGATTAACGCCGCGAACAGCGCGAGTGAGGCAAGAAATCCTGCGCGCGCTGATTGCAACGCCTCGACCGCGAAGAACACCGCGCCGATTGCGGCCACTCCGGCCGCATTTCCGATCTGCGCAATGGTGCCGTACATGCCCGACGCCGCGCCGGCCGCGACGGGTTTGACTGTCGAGAGCACCGCGCCCGAGAGCGGCGCCATCACCAGCCCCTGGCCGTAGCCGAAGATGATCATGATGAGCGCGAGCGCGACCGGCGTCGGCGCGTCGATCAAGACTGCGAGAGCCGCGAGCGCGGCGAGGCCCGCGATCTGCAGTGCGCAGCCTTCGATCAGCACTTTGGTGCCGCGATGCCTTGCGCGCGCGCCGCTGTGGCGCGAGGCCGCCACGAAAGCGAGCGCGAGCGGAAGGAAGGCAAGGCCGGCGGCGAGCGGCGGAATCTTCAGGCCGCGCTGCATGAACAGCGTCATCACCAGATAGAACGAGAGATTGGCGACGAAGAAAAAGAGGGCCGCACCAAGCCCGCGCAGGAAGGCGGTGTCCGCCAGCAGCGTCAGATCAATCAGCGGCATGCCCGCGCGCGCAACAACGTGCTCGAGCTTGAGGAATCCTGCGAGGATCGCACCGCCGCCCAGCATCACCGCCCACAGCCACGGCGCCCAGCCGACATCGTGGCCAAACAGCAGCGGACCGATCAGGCACAGCAGCCCTGCGAACAGCACCAGGCTGCCCTTGATGTCGAGGCTGGTGCCGGCCCGACGCGGCGCCGACGGCATGATGCGCCATGCGGCCACGGCGATAACGAGGCCGCAGGGCACGTTGACGAAGAACACCGAGCGCCAGCCGGTATGCGCAGGGTCGATCGTCACCAGCAGGCCACCGAGCAAAAAGCCCGCGGCGCCGGCAAGCCCGAGCACGATGCCGTAGATGCCGAAGGCGCGGCTGCGCGACTCGTCCGTGAAGAGCAGATGCAGCGTGGCCAACACCTGCGGCACCATCAGCGCGGCGGTCGCGCCCTGCGCCAGCCGGGCGACGATCAGTTCCGTGCCTGAAAGCGCCAGACCGCACCACAGCGAGGTCACGGTGAATCCGAGCACGCCGGCCAGGAAGACGTTCTTCGTGCCATGGATGTCGCCGAGGCGGCCGCCGGTGACGACCAGGGTGGCATAGGCGATCAGATAGATCGCGATGACGGATTCGATCTGTGCCGGCGTCGCATGCAGGTCGACCGCAATGGTGGGAATCGCGACGTTCACGATGAAGGCGTCGACGCCGAACATGAACTGCGCGGCGACGACGATCGCCAGCACCCACCAGCGGCGGGTCGAATCGACAGGCTTCGTGACGGCTTGATGCATTTTCGCGCGAGCTTTCGGAGATTTATCTGCGCCCGATGCTCGCAGATCGGCGTCATCCCCGCGATTACCTCAGAGGTAGGACTTCGAGGTGCTCGAACACAGTCGCGGTAGCGACTCAACGCATGCCTGCATTCCGCTGCACGGGACATGGCGCGATTGCGTTCGCGGCATCGCCCACGTAGCCTCACGCCTACCTAACAAACAGAAAATGACAGCCGGAGAGAACGCCATGGCGCGCCTGAAATTCGGAGCCTTTCTTGCCCCGCATCACCCGATCGGCGAGCATCCGATGCTTCAGTTCCGGCGCGATCTCGACCTGGTCGAGCAGCTCGACGCGCTCGGCTATGACGAGTTCTGGTGCGGCGAGCATCACTCCTCCGGCTGGGAGATGATCGCCTCGCCCGAGATGTTTCTGGCCGCGGCGGGCGAACGTACCAAGCGGATCAAGCTCGGCACCGGCGTGGTGTCGCTGCCCTATCACCATCCCTTCAACGTGGCCCAGCGCATGGTGCAGCTCGACCACATGACCGGCGGCCGCGCCATCTTCGGCTCCGGCCCCGGCGCGCTGGCGTCGGACGCGCACACGCTCGGCATCGACCCGATGACGCAGCGCGACCGCCAGGACGAGGCGATCGCCGTGATCCGCCGGCTGTTCAACGGCGAGCGCGTCACCGCCAAGAGCGACTGGTTCACCATGAACGACGCCGCGCTGCAGATCCTGCCGCTGCAGGAGGAGATGCCGTTCGTGGTGGCCTCTCAGATCTCGCCGTCGGGCATGACGCTCGCCGGCAAATACGGCATCGGCATCATCTCGCTGGGCTCGATGACGACGCAGGGCCTGATGTCGCTGCAGCAGCAGTGGCAGTTCGCCGAGGACGCCGCCAGGAAGCACGGCACCACGGTCAACCGCGCCGACTGGCGCGTGCTCCTCACCTTCCACATCGCCGAAAGCCGCGAGCAGGCGCGCAGGGAAGCGGGCGCCGGCCTGATGCGCTGGCACAACGAGTACAATGTCGGCACGCTGCAGCGGCCGGGCCTCACCGCGTTCGCCTCGCCCGACGAGGCCGTGGACAAGACCGCCTTCGTCGAAGGCGCGGCGTCCACCATCGGCACCCCCGACGATCTCGTCAAAACCATCAAGAACGTGATGGAAGTGTCCGGCGGCGTCGGCGCCATCATCGGCTTCGTGCACGACTGGGCCAATCCGGACGCCACGCGCCGGAGCTGGGATATGGTGGCGCGCTATGTCGTGCCGGAGATCAACGGCTACATCGACGGCCTGCGCAGGTCGCAAAAATTCGTGATCGAGAACCGCGCAATTTTCGAGCGCGCCGGTCAGGCCGTGATGGCCAAGATCATGCAGAACGAGAAAGCCGCCGAGGCGCTGAAGGTGACCGGTCCCGGTCGCGTTGCCATTCCCGCCGTCAACGCGCCGGATCTGCAGAAGGAAGCGGCCAAGCGGTAGCTTTCGGCGTTACGCGCGCAACGACGTTCACAAGCAGGACATCCCGGCCTGTGCTATGCTGACCTGGTCAGCTCGGCGCGGGCCGTATGATTGCCGCGGTCGCGCGATTCCTGTCGGTCAACCGGAGCATTCGTCATGTCGATGCAGAATGTGGCCTCGCCTGCACTTGGGTACACCGCACCCAGGCGCAACGAGCTGACGCATATCCCCGGCGACGAAGGCTGGCCGATCGTCGGCATGACCTTCAAGGTGCTCGCCGACCCCAAGGGACATATCGAGCGGAACGGCGCCAAATACGGGCTCGTCTATCGCACCCACATTTTCGGCGAAACCAACATCGTGCTGCTCGGCCCGGAAGCGAACGAGCTGGTGCTGTTCGACCAGCAAAAGCTGTTTTCGTCGACCCATGGCTGGAGCAAGGTGCTCGGCCTGTTGTTTCCGCGCGGATTGATGCTGCTGGATTTCGACGAGCACCGGCTGCATCGCAAAGCGCTCTCGGTCGCCTTCAAGTCCGGGCCGATGAAGTCCTATCTCAGCGATCTCGACCGCGGCATTTCGGCACGGGTGGCGCAGTGGAAGGCAAATCCGGGCGAGATCCAGCTTTATCCGGCGATGAAGCAGCTCACGCTGGATCTGGCCGCGACGTCCTTTCTCGGCGCCGGCATCGGGCCCGAGGTCGACGAGATCAACCGCGCCTTCGTCGATATGGTCGCCGCTGCGGTCGCCCCGATCCGCCGTCCCCTGCCCGGCACGCAGATGGCGGCCGGCGTGAGGGGGCGCAAACGTATCATCGCCTATTTCCGCGAGCAGATCCCGCTGCGCCGCGGCAATCACGGCGGCGACGATCTGTTCTCGCAGCTCTGCCGCGCCACCCATGAGGACGGCGCGCTCCTGTCCGACCAGGACGTCATCGACCACATGAGCTTCCTGATGATGGCGGCGCACGACACGCTGACATCCTCGCTAACGTCCTTTATCGGCGAGCTCGCTGCCAATCCGGACTGGCAGAGCAGGCTGCGCGCGGAAGTTCTCGCGCTCGGGCTCTCTCCGGGGGCGCCGAGCAGCTTCGATGATCTCGAAAAGATGCCGTTGACGGAGATGGCCTTCAAGGAAGCGCTGCGGATCAAGCCGCCGGTGCCCTCGATGCCGCGCCGCGCGATGCGCGATTTCACCTTCAAGGGCTACACCATCCCCGCCGGCACCGCGGTCGGCGTCAATCCGCTCTTTACGCACCATATGAAGGACATCTGGCCGGAGCCGGATCGGTTCGATCCCTTGCGCTTCACCGAGGAAGCGCAGCGCAACCGTCACCGCTTCGCCTGGGTGCCGTTCGGCGGCGGCGCACATATGTGCCTGGGCCTGCACTTCGCCTACATGCAGGCGAAATGCTTTGCCCGGCACTTCCTGCAGAACATCGAGGTGTCGCTGGAGCCCGGCTACAAGCCGGACTGGCAGATGTGGCCGATCCCGAAGCCAAAGGATGGGTTAAGGGTACGGGTGAAGGCGGTTTAGCCACGGCCGTCGTTGCGAGCGAAGCGAAGCGATCCAGAATCTTTCCGCAGAGGGATTCTGGATTGCTTCGTTGCATCAGCGCAAAATTGCTACGCAATTTTGTCGCGAGCTCCTCGCAATGACGGAAACCCGGTCTCGTCGGGTGGGCAAAGCGTAAGCGTGCCCGCCATACCTCCCCACATTTGAACATCGATGGTGGGCACGGCGCGCGAAGAGAGCGCCTTTGCCCACCCTGCGAAGCGCCTGCATCTGCACTTCGACGGTCACATCCGTCTGGCACAAACGCAGGAAGCGCCGAGCTGCTTCGCCAGCGCCTCGCCTTCCGGTATACGGCGGCCCACGATCACAATTTTGGCACCTTCGGCAACGAAGACTTCCGCGGTACGCAATCCGATCCCGCTCGTCGCACCCGTGATCACCGCAACCTTGCCGTCGAGCCTGCCCATGGAATGTCCCTGTTTTCGAATGATTTGAAGCCAAATGGCGGACACCGATCGATGACGTCACGACGACAATCGGCGCCGCAACAATCACTATTCCTGCCGGCTCCCGACAAGCCAAGCTTTGCTTGCGCATGCGAGATGCGTAACATCATGTCCCGTCTCTCGATTTTCGGACTTCTATCGCAACCGGGCTGCGCATGGGGAAGCTGATCGCCGAATTCCGCAAGGGCTGGCAAGGCGTGGCACCGCCGTCGCTCGGCCTGAGCATTGCGTTCGCGGTGGCCTGCCTGCTGGTTGCGACCTTGGCACGCTGGGGCCTCGCGCATGTCCGACCCGACGTCTACTTCACCCCGTACTTTCCGGCCGTGTTCTTTGCCGCCGCCTTCGGAGGCATTCGGATCGGCGTGGTGACGGCGCTGGTCGGCGGCGTGCTCGGCGTCGTCGTGAATTTCGGCGATGCGTTTGCCGATCGCGCGCGGTTCGCCCTGCTGACACTCTATTGGGGCGTCTCCGCGCTGACCATCTGGGGCGTCGAGCACTATCGCACGATGCTGGCGGAGCAGCGCCGGATCTCCAGGCGCCTGATCGAGGAGGAGGACTATCGCAAGATCCTGGTCGACGAGCTCCAGCACCGGCTGAAGAACAAGCTGTCGACGGTGCACGCCGTGCTGCACCAGGTGCTGCACGACCAGCCGCAGGTCTGGGCCCGGATCGACCCGCGGCTGCGGTCGCTAGCCGCGACCGACGACCTGATCTCGCGGATCGACAAGGCCGGCTGCGACATCCGCGACCTCCTGATTTCCGAGCTCGGCCCTTACGGCCACGTCCGCTTCACGCTCAACGGCGACCGGCTGTTCCTGGCGCCGAAGCTTGCGGTGACGCTGTCACTGATGTTTCACGAACTCGCCACCAACGCCGGAAAATACGGCGCGTTCTCCTCACCACGCGGATTGCTGCAGGTGTCATGGACCGTCAGTGACGATCGCCTGACCGTCACGTGGGACGAAACCGGGGGTCCAAGCATCGACAAAATCTCGGAGCCCGGCTTCGGCACCAACCTCTTGAAGTCGGCGCTCTCCGCCTTCGACGGCAAGACCGAGGTCTCGTATTTGAAGACCGGGCTGCATTGCATCATGCAATGTCGCATTCCCAAGAACGAGTGATGAGGATCACCTCTCCCTACGGCAGAGGTGTCGACGACGGCTTGCATCTGTCCAAACGAAAGAGAACAGCGCGCGACCCTCGCGCTTTCGCAAGCGCCATTGACTTTCTGTTAATGACGATCGGCGGCGCACCTCGCAACGCCACAGGTTTCTCCCAAAACACCCCAGTATTTCTGCGGACCCCTTAACCAAACCTAAGAGGGAACTGCGCATGATCGCGTCCATTGCAAACGCGCGCTGAAACAACAAGATTCATGACTTCTATGAACGACAATGCATATAACGGCGCGAGTGAAGCCGAGCTCGGATTTCTCAAGGAAATCGTTAGAATGCTGCCTGCCGGCCTGACCGTGCAGGACGCGCAAGGCAAGCTTCTCCTGGTTAACGATGTCGCGGCCGCCCAGCTCGGCATGGACGGCAGTCGTCCGTCGCCTGATCTCGCACAGCGCCGCGCGGCCTGCGAGCGCGCACTGAGGGCCGGGCAGCCGGTCACCTCCGAAGAAGCGCTCCAGGACGGCGCCGCGCGCCAGGTGCTGCTGACCACCCATCGGCCGGTCCAGCTCGCCGGCCGCGAGCTCTTGATCTCGTCCTCCGCCGACATCACCGAGCAGAAGAATTTCGAGGACCAGCTGTTTCGCTCGGCCTATTTCGACGAGCTGACCGGCCTGCCCTCGCGCCGCGTGATCGAGCATCGTGCCAACAGCCTGCTCGCGCAGGATCGCGCCGGTGAGCGCTTCGCCCTGGCCTTCCTCGACGTCGACAATTTCAAGCACATCAACGACTATTACGGTCACGCCGTTGGCGACGCGCTGCTGGTCGAGCTGTCGAAGCGGCTCGGCCGCGACTTGCGCGAATCCGACGTGCTGTCGCGCATCTCGGGCGACGAATTCCTGCTGCTGCTCTCGCCGATCCAGAGCCAGGACGAAGTCGCCGAATTCCTGAACGCGACATTGGAGCGGCTGACCGCGCCGTTCTTTATCGACAATTCGGAAGTGTTCGTCTCCACCTCCGTCGGCGTCAGCCTCCATCCCGATCATGGCCGCAGCTTCGAAACCCTGCGCCAGAACGCGGACATCGCGATGTACCGCATCAAGAACAACGGCAAGGGATCCGCCGCCTTCTTCGATGCCGGCATGGAGCGCGAGGCCCTGGCGCGGATGAAGATCGAGCAGTCGCTGCGGCTCGCCATTCTCGAAAAGCGCTTCTGCTGCGCGTTCCAGTCCAAGGTCGACATCCGCACGCAAGCGGTGATGGGTATCGAGGCCCTGGTGCGCCTGCGCGACGACGAGGGCGTGATCCAGGCGCCGGGCTCATTCATTAATCTGGCGACCGAGCTCGGGCTGATCGACGAGCTGACTCATCTCGTGCTGGCCGAGATCGTCAAGTCGATCGACCTGATCAACGACATGTTTGGCGCGGAAGCGACCATCAGCATCAACGTCGCCGCCAAGCAGGCCGGTAATCCCGAGTTCATGCGCACCTTCGCGCAGGCGCTGGACGACACCGGTTTTCCCCAACGCTTCATGATCGAGGTGACCGAAGACGCCTTCGTCGCCAAGAGCCATTTCCAGTCCGAAATCCTGCCGATGTTCCGCAAGCTTGGGGTCGGCATCTCCATCGACGATTTCGGCACCGGCTATTCATCGCTGTCGGCGCTGGCCGACATCACCGCCGACGAGATCAAGATCGACCGCTCCTTCATCACCGACATCCATAAGCGCCCGCGCAGCCAGGGCATTCTGCGCGCGATCGAGTCCTTAAGCGAAGCGCTCGGCATGACGGTGATCGCCGAAGGCCTCGAATCCTACGAGGAGCTCGCCTATCTCCAGGCCGCGACCAAGATCCGCTATGCGCAGGGCTATTATTTCGCCCGCCCGATCTTCCTGGAGGAGCTGAAGCTCGCCACGCCCGTCTCGAGCGAATCCCGCGCCAGCGTCTCCGCCCGCCCGATGCAGCAAAACCGCCAGGGCTATTCGCGGGCGGGCGGGTATCGGCGGTAAAGCCTCGCGCCTTGTGCCACACGAGCCCATCGCAGGCTCCGCCGGAAGGTGGAATTGCAATGTTTGCACATGTGTGCAAATCGCTGTGATCAAGGCAGTTCATTCAGGGAGGACCACCGTGCGTCGATCGCTCATTCTTACAGCAGCCATCATGGGCTTGGCCGCGGCCACCTCCGCACGCGCGGACGACCTCAAGGTCGCGCTGATCTACGGCAAGACCGGCCCACTGGAAGCCTATGCCAAGCAGACCGAGACCGGCCTGCAAATGGGCTTCGAATACGCCACCAAGGGCACCATGATGATCGACGGCCGCAAGATCGTCATCATCACCAAGGATGACCAGGGCAAGCCCGACCTGTCCAAGGCCGCGCTCGCGGAAGCGTACCAGGACGACAAGGCAGACATCGCGATCGGCACGACCTCGTCGGCGGCCGCGCTCGCCATTCTCCCCGTCGCCGAAGAGAACAAGAAGATTTTGATCGTCGAGCCGGCGGTCGCGGACCAGATTACCGGCGAGAAGTGGAATCGCTATATCTTCCGCACGGGGCGCAATTCGTCGCAAGACGCGATCTCGAACGCGGTCGCGATCGGCAAGCAGGGCGTCACCGTCGCCACGCTGGCGCAGGACAACGCCTTCGGCCGCGACGGCGTCGCCGCCTTCAGGGCAGCGCTGGCCAAGACCGGCGCGACACTCGCGACCGAGGAATATGCACCGGCCAACACGACCGACTTCACCGCCATCGCGCAGCGTCTGTTCGACGCGCTGAAGGACAAGCCGGGCCGCAAGATCATCTGGATCATCTGGGCAGGCGCCGGCAATCCGCCCTCCAAACTCCAGGACATGGATCCGAAGCGTTACGGCATCGAGCTCTCGACCGGTGGCAACATCCTGCCGGCGCTTGCGGCCTATAAGGGCATGCCGGGCATGGAAGGCGCGACCTATTACTACTACGACATCCCGAAGAACCCGGTGAACGACTGGCTCGTCGCCGAGCACCAGAAGCGTTTCAACGCGCCGCCGGACTTCTTCACCGCGGGCGGCTTTGCAGCCGCGATGTCCGTCGTCGCCGCCGTCACCAAGGCGAAGTCGACCGACACCGAGAAGCTGATCACCGCGATGGAAGGCCTGGAGTTCGACACGCCGAAAGGCAAGATGGTGTTCCGCAAGGAAGACCATCAGGCGCTACAGAGCATGTATCACTTCAAGGTCAAGGTCGATCCGAACCTCGCCTGGGCCGTGCTCGAGCCGGTGCGCGAGCTGAAGATCGAGGACATGGACGTTCCCGTTAAGAACAAGCGGTAGGTGCTTCTTCACCTCTCCGGCTTGCGGGAGAGGCCGGGAGAGGGCTCTCTCCTCTTGGGGGTTCTCTTGGGGGTTCTCGTCTGCGGAAACACCCTCTCCCCAACCCTCCCCCGCAAGCGGGGGAGGGGGCGCAGCGTGATCGCGGATATATTTTCATTTCATCATTCGCCGGGCTCCCATGACGCTCACCCTCGAGACCCGCGACCTCACCATCCGCTTCGGCGGCCATGTCGCAGTCAACGACGTCACCTGCACGTTCCGCCCGGGCGAGCTCACCGCCATCGTGGGGCCGAACGGCGCCGGCAAGACCACTTATTTCAACCTGATCTCGGGCCAGCTGCGTGCGTCCAGCGGCAGCATCCTGTTCGACGGCTCCGACATCACAGAGCATTCCGCGCCTCTGCGGACCCGTGCGGGTCTCGGACGCGCATTCCAGCTCACCAATCTATTCCCGAACTTGTCAGTGGAAGAAAACGTCCGCCTCGCGGTGCAGGCGGCCAGCGGCACCCATTACGACATGCTGCGGCCCTGGATGGTCCGCCGCGATTTGATCGCGCGCGCCGATGCCATCCTCGACCAGGTCGCGCTCGGCAATCGCCGCGGCGTCACCGCAACCGCGCTGTCGCATGGCGACCAGCGCAAGCTCGAGGTCGCGCTGATGATTGCGCTGGAGCCGAAGGTGTTCATGTTCGACGAGCCGACCGCCGGCATGAGCATCGACGAGGTCCCGGTCGTGCTGAACCTCATTGCACAGCTCAAGCAGGACAAGAGCAAGATCATCCTGCTGGTCGAGCACAAGATGGACGTGGTGCGCTCGCTCGCCGACCGCATCATCGTGCTGCATAACGGCCAGCTCGTCGCCGACGGCCCGCCAGCCGAGGTGATCGCCTCGCCGATCGTGCAGGAGGCCTATCTCGGCGTCGCCCCCGGGAAAGCTACCGAGGGTGCGGCATGACCGATCTCTTGAAGCTCTCCGGCGTTCACACCCATATCGGCCGCTATCACATTCTCCAGGGCATCGACCTCGCCGTGCCGCAGGGAGAGGTCACGATGCTGCTCGGCCGCAACGGCGCCGGCAAGACCACCACGCTGCGCACCATCATGGGTCTGTGGCAGGCCTCCAGCGGCGAGATCAGCCTCGCCGGCGAGCGTATCGAAAGCCGCGCCACGCCCGACATCGCCCGGCTCGGCGTCGGCTATGTGCCCGAGAGCATGGCGGTGTTCTCCGACCTCACCGTGAAAGAGAATCTCGTCCTCGCCGCCCGCGACGGGCCGATGGACGACACCCAGCTCGAGTGGATCTTTGGCTTCTTCCCGGCGCTGCGAAGGTTCTGGTTGTCGCGCGCCGGCAGCCTCTCGGGCGGGCAGAAGCAGATGCTGTCGATCGCACGTGCGATCGTCGAGCCCCGCAAGCTCCTGCTGATCGATGAGCCGACCAAGGGGCTGGCGCCCGCCATCGTCATGGCGCTGATCGAGTGCCTGAAGGAGATCAAGCGCCAGGGCGCGACCATTCTCCTCGTCGAGCAGAACTTCTTTGCCGCCCGCGAGCTCGGCGACACCGTGCTGGTGATGGACAACGGCGCCATCGTCCACCGCGGCGAGATGGCGGCCTTGGCCGCCGACGTGCCGCTGCAGGAGCGGCTGCTCGGCCTGAGCCTGGAGGCGCATCAGTGACTGAACTCGCTGCAACCGATCCGCTGCCGAAGCCGAAGCGCGATATCGCGCCGATCCTGCTGCCGATCGCGCTCGCGCTTGTCGCGATCCCCCTGATCGGCTCGCCCTCGACCTGGCTGACGCTGACCGCGGCGAGCCTTGCCATGGGCATGATGATCTTCATCATGGCCTCGGGGTTGACGCTGGTGTTCGGCCTGATGGACGTGCTGAATTTCGGCCACGGCGCCTTCATCGCGGTCGGCGCCTATGTCGCTACGCTGGTGTTCGCGCCGTTTGCGGCCTCCGTGCAGGCGGACTCGCTGTGGGTCAACCTCGCGGTGCTGGCGCCCGCAGCGCTGCTGTCGATGGCGGTCTCAGGCACGCTCGGCCTGGTCGTCGAGCGCGTGCTGATCCTTCCTGTGTACGGCCAGCATCTGAAGCAGATCCTGATGACGACCGGCGGTCTCATCGTCGCAGAGCAGACGCTCTACGCGCTATGGGGGCCGCAGATCATCCCGATGCCGCTGCCGACTTCGCTGCGCGGCTCGTTCATCCTCGGCGACGTCGCGATCGCCAAATATCGCGTGCTGGCGATGCTGATCGGGCTTGCCGTCTTCGTCGCGATCCAGCTCGTGCTCAACCGCACCAAGCTCGGCCTGCTGATCCGCGCCGGCGTCGAGAACCGCGAGATGGTCGAGGCGCTCGGTTACCGCATCCGCCGGCTGTTCCTCGGCGTGTTCATGACGGGCTCGGCGCTGGCCGGCCTCGGCGGCGTGATGTGGGCGCTCTATCGCGAGCAGGTCCACGCCTCCATGAGCGACGAGCTCACCGTCCTGATTTTCGTCGTCGTCATCATCGGCGGACTTGGCTCGATCGGCGGCTGCTTCATCGGCGCGATCCTGGTGGCAATGGTCGCCAATTACGGCGGCTTCCTGGTGCCTAAACTCGCCCTCGTCTCCAACATCCTGCTGATGGTTGCCATTCTGATGTGGCGGCCGCGCGGCCTCTATGCGGTGACCAGCCGATGATGATCCTGTCGGGCGATCCGCCGCGGAGCCGCGCGCTCACGCTTGTTCTCCTCGTCATCATCCTGGCGCTGGCGGCAACGCCGTTCCTGTTCCCCGGTGCGAAAGCGCTGAACGTCGCAGCCAAGATCTGCGTGTTCGCCGCGCTGGTGGCGTCCTACGATTTGCTGCTCGGCTATACCGGCTCGGTGTCGTTCGCGCACACGATGTTCTATGGCATCGGCAGTTACGCGATCGCGATCGCGCTGTATGGCATGGGCCCGAACTGGGCCGCGGTCGCCACCGGCATCGTCGTCGGCCTGCCGCTCGCCGCGCTGCTCGCACTCGCCATCGGTCTGTTCTCGCTGCGGGTCGCCGCGATCTTCTTTGCCATGATCACGCTCGCCGTCGCCTCCGCCTTCCAGGTGCTGGCCTCGCAGCTGTCCTGGCTCACCGGCGGCGAGGACGGACGCAGCTTCCAGCTGCCGGAGCTGCTCCGCCCCGGCACGGTGCTGGTCTCCAAAAGCCTGTTCGGCTTCGAGATCAACGGCCGCATCCTGACCTTCTACCTGGTGTTCGCAGTCTCGGCCCTGATGATCCTCGCGCTGCTGCGCGTGGTGAACTCGCCGTTCGGGCGCGTGCTCCAGGCGATCCGCGAGAACCGTTTTCGCGCCGAGGCGCTCGGCTTCCGCACCGTGTTCCATCTCACTTATGCCAACTGCCTTGCGGCGCTCGTCGCCGCCAGCGCCGGCATCCTGAACGGGCTGTGGCTGCGCTATGCAGGGCCGGACACCTCGCTGAGCTTCTCCATCATGCTCGACATTCTCTTGATGGTGGTGATCGGCGGCATGGGCACGATCTACGGCGCGATCATCGGCGCCACCATCTTCATCCTCGCGCAGAACTATCTGCAATCGCTGATGGGTGTCGCCTCCAAGGCGGCAAGCGAAGCCGGCCTGCCGCTGCTGCCGGGACTGCTGCATCCGGATCGCTGGCTGCTCTGGCTCGGTCTGCTGTTCATTGCCAGCGTCTATTTCTTCCCGACCGGCGTGGTCGGGCGACTGCGCAATGGCGGCGGCGACAAGAGCGCGGACGCCTCGCATTAAGCTTCGATTAACGATACAGCGCAGCGCGCTGTGGGAGCCACCTACAACCGTGGCGCGACGTCACGCGATTCCCGTGTCGGTGGATATCCGTATTAATCCGCAACCGGTTTAAGCCATGGGTAACCGGCTTTCCTAAGCATTGCGCCATCTGTCCGTAGTATTTCTCTTCCCCCAGGGGAGTGGGATGCGCCGGGTTTTTCGACAGATGGCAGCTGCGATGTTTCTGGCCGCGAAGAGCGGCTGGGACGCTGCCATGCGGCGCGGACCCGTGCTGTGGCTGACTCTCTCGGGCGCGTTGTTGGTCGCCGGCATCTTCGCGGTGACCGCGATGGCCGTCGGCGAGTTTCGGGAGAAGACGCTTACCAACCGCGAGCGCGAGCTGGAAAACACCGTGCAGCTGATCGCACGGCATTTCGACCAGCAGTTTGAAGATTCCGACGTCGTCGCGGCCGACGTGATCGGGCAGATGCGCCTGCCGGAGATCACATCGCCGCAAATGTTCCGCGAGCGCATGTCGGGGCCTGAGGCCCACCGGATGCTCAGGGGCAAGATCGGCGCGGTCTCCTATCTCGGCGACATCGCGATCTATGATGCCGACGGCGAGCTGATCAGCTGGTCGCGAGCCCAGCCGCTCCCCAAGATCAACGTGTCTTCGCGCGCCTACTTCCAGACCTTCAAATCGAATCCGATGTCGGAGCCGGTGCTGCTGGAATCGGTGCGCAGCTTCCTGATCGGCAAATGGACCACGATCGTGGCGCGCCGGCTCGCTCTGCCGGACGGCACTTTCGTCGGCGCGCTGGTCCGGCGGATCGATCCCGACAGCTATCAACGTTATTTCGCCTCGGTCGCGCTCGCCGACGGCGCCGCCATCGCGCTGTTCGACCGCGAAGGCGTGATGCTGGCGCGCTATCCGCATGTCGAATCGATGATCGGGACCAGCTACAAGAGCGCGCCGCTGATGCAGAAGGTGCTGACCCGCAGCGGTCAGCACACGCTTCGCGTCAAGAGCCCGGTCGACGGCGAGGAGAAGCTCGGTTCGGCTGCGTCGCTGACGCATTTCCCGCTGGTCATCGTGGCCACCAATACCATGTCGTCCGCGCTTGCCGACTGGCGGCAGCAGACCGGCTTCATGGTCACCACCGCGACGCTTTCGGCGGCCGTGATCGCGCTGATCCTCTTCATGATCGTCCGCCAGATCAACCGGCAGAACCGCGAGGCCCAGCAGCGGCTGGAGGCGGAGCGACTACGGCTCGACACCGCCCTCAACAATATGTCCCAGGGGCTTATCCTCTACGACGCCGCCGGATACATCGTCACCTGCAATCGCCGCTATGCCGACATGTTCGGCCTCTCCCACGAGATCATCAAGCCGGGCTGTCACATCACCGAAGCGATGTCCCATCGCAAGGAGCGCAACGCGTTCAGCGGCGACGTCGATGCGTTTTGCGCCGAGGTCATCAGGGACGTCGCCGAAGGCAAGGTCGCCACGAAAACGCATCAATTGCCCAACGGCCGCGCCTTCCAGGTCATCAATACACCGCTGGCGCAGGGCGGATGGGTCGCCACGATCGAGGAGATCACCGAGCGGCTCAACCTGGAGCAGGAGCGCGACCGCAACTACACGTTCCTCCGCGAGATTATCGATCACATCCCGTCGCAGATCACGGTGAAGGACGCGCGGACACGGCAATATCTGCTGATCAACCGCACCGCCGCAGAGCAATTCGGCCAGTCGCGCGAAGCCATCGTCGGCAAGACCCCCTTCGACATCTACCCGGATGAGACCGCCAGGGTCGTCACCGAGGACGACAGCAAGGCGCTGCAGACGACCGAGGGATTGTCCAAGGACGAACATGCCTGGACAAGCCAGACCATGGGTCTGCGCTACATCACCTCGACCCGGATCGGCATCCGCGACTCCTCCGGCGAGCCGCGCTACCTCATCAACGTCGTCGAGGATGTCACCGAGCGGCGGCGCGCCCATGACAAGATCGCGCATATGGCGCATTACGACGCGCTGACCGACCTGCCGAACCGCACGCTATTCCGCGAGCAGATCGAGCGCGAGCTGGAGAAGGCCGCCGGCGGCGAACAGTTCGCGCTGCTCTATATCGACGTCGACGAGTTCAAAGGCATCAACGATTCACTCGGCCATCATGTCGGCGACGAGCTGTTGAAGGCGATCGCCGGGCGCATCCGCGCCTGCCTCAAGCCGGGCGATCTGATCGCGCGGCTCGGCGGCGACGAGTTTGCCGTGATCCAGACCGGGATCGAATCGTCCGCCGACGTGCTGTCGTTCGTGACGCGGATCCATGAAGCAATCCGCCGCCCCTATCACTGCTTCGGCCACCAGCTCTCCACCGACGCCAGCATCGGCATCGCGCTGGCGCCGCAGGACGGCGCCGATCTCGACCAGCTCATCAAGAACGCCGACCTCGCAATGTACGGCGCCAAGGCGGAAGGGCGGCGCACCTACCGCTTCTTTGTGCCGGAGATGGATGCGAGCGCCAAGGCCCGCCTCACCCTGGAGCAGGATCTGCGCCAGGCGTTGATCGACGGTGGCTTCGAGATCCATTACCAGCCGCTGGTCAATCTGGACTCGGGCGAGGTTTCCGGCTGCGAGGCGCTGCTGCGCTGGCGCCATCCCGAGCGCGGCATGGTCTCGCCGGCCGAATTCATTCCGATCGCCGAGGATACCGGCCTGATCAACGAGATCGGCGACTGGGTGCTGCGCACGGCCTGCAACGAGGCCGCGACCTGGCCCGCCCATGTGCGCGTCGCGGTCAACGTCTCGCCGGTGCAGCTCAAATGCGACACGCTGGCGCTGCGGATCGCGGGGGCGCTCGCCGCCTCCGGGCTCGAGCCGCGGCGGCTCGAGCTCGAGATCACCGAGGCCGTGCTGATCCGCGACGACGAGGCAGCGCTCTCGATCCTGCACCAGCTTCGCTCGATCGGCGTGCGCATCGCGCTCGACGATTTCGGTACCGGCTATTCCTCGCTGAGCTATCTGAAGCGCTTCCCGTTCGACAAGATCAAGATCGACCGCTGCTTCGTCGCCGACATCGCCGACGCCGTCGGGTCACCCGTGATCGTGCAGGCAGTGGTGAACATCGCCTCCGCCAGCAACATGACCACGGTCGCCGAAGGCGTCGAGACCGAGGCCCAGCGCGAGATGCTGCGCGCGCTCGGCTGCACGGAGATGCAGGGCTATCTGTTCAGCAGGCCGAAGCCGGCGGCCGAAGTGCGCGAACTGTTCGGCCCGGGCGACGCCATGCCCGTGGCGGCGGTGGCCTGAGATGGCGAAGTCACCCAAGACCGTCGACGTGGCGGATTCCTACGCGGTCCGGCTGATGCAGCACCTGGTGGTGCCGACCTTCGTGATCGATCCGAAGCGCCGTGTCGTGATCTGGAACAGGGCGTGCGAGCGGCTGACCGGCGTTGCCGCCTCCGAGGTGATCGGCACCACGAAGCACTGGCAGGCCTTCTACGAGACCAAGCGCCCCTGCCTCGCCGATCTGGTCGCGCTCGACCGGCCCGAACAGCTGCCGGAGTTCTATTCGGAATATGCCGCGCGCGGCCACAACGGACTCGGCTTCAGCGCGGAGAACTGGTGCGTGATGCCGAAGCTCGGCAGCCAGCTCTACCTCGCAATCGACGCCGGTCCCATCCATGACGAGGCCGGCAATCTGATCGCCGTGGTGGAGACGCTGCGCGACCTCACCGACCAGAAGCGCGCGGAGATGGCGCTAAAGGAGCTCGCCACCAAGGATGGGCTGACCGGGCTGTCGAACCGCCGCTCGTTCGATCAGGTGCTGATGACCGAATGGGAACGCGCGCAGCGGACGCAGAAGCCGTTGGCGCTGCTGTTCGTCGACGTCGATCATTTCAAGCTGTTCAACGACGAGCACGGCCACCAGTCCGGCGACGAATGCCTGCGCGAGGTCGCGCGGGTCGTCAGCCGCCACGCGGTGCGCCCGCTCGACCTCGCCAGCCGCTATGGCGGCGAGGAATTCGCATTGATCCTGCCCGACATGAGTTGCGACGATGCCTGCGCCATCGCCGAGGAGATCCGCGGCGCCGTCATGGCGTTGCGGATCGCCCATGGCGCCGATGGGGCCGGCAACCACGTCACCCTCAGTGTCGGCGTCGCCAGTCACATCCCCGGCGAGGCCGACGGCGCCCCCGACCGGCTGCTGGGGGCGGCCGACCAGGCGCTCTATGCCGCCAAGCGGCTCGGCCGCAACCGTGTCGTCTGCTCCGAGCGGATCCTGGCCGAATTCGCAGGCCTCGGCCGGGACAATGTGCCGGTCAGTGGTCCGGTTCCTGGCCTCGCCCCGCGCAAATCGGCCTGAAGCGCGACGACTGCGAAAACAACCCCATGCACAGTAGACGGCGGCTGTTGAATCAATGGCTTAGCATGAGCGAAAATCCATCCGACGGTAGCCCGGCTGGAACGCAGCGAAATCGGGGATTTCCCCCCGCGCCGATAGACTACCTGGAATGCGCGTCGCTCGATCCGGGCCCCGGACTTCGGAAAATCCGTTGACGCGTCGGGCAAAACACCGGCATGATGGCATCATCGCAATCCAAGGGACCGGTTGCCCGCCCCTCGCCAATCGGCTACATGAGGCCTCGCTGCACCCGTAGCTCAGCTGGATAGAGCGTTGCCCTCCGAAGGCAAAGGTCACACGTTCGAATCGTGTCGGGTGCGCCATTTCGGTACAAAACTGGGCACTTCAAACGCAGCCGTTTTTGCGCTTGATGCGGCGACGAGCGTGCGCAGGAGTACGCTTTTCGATCCCATGATGCGAACTTCCTTCGCGTCCACTTCCACTCGCTGGGCCAGCACGCGCACGTGATCGCGGCGGTAGCCGCCGGTCTCGTTCCGCATGCGCCTGCGGGCCTGGCCGGCGAAGGTTTTGAGCGCCCGCGGTGTAATGCTCGGCCCGGCCCGATCCAGCGCGCCCTCGGCCCGCTCTGCGTCTGCGCGGGCCTGGTCGCGGACGGCTTTGAGTTCCGTCACACGCTCCTTGAGCATCGGATCGGACACGTCGGCGATGCCGTTTTCGATGGCGTCGTAGAGCCGCTTGAGTTTGGCTTCTGCTTCGGCCGCACGCTTGCGCAATTCGGCGATATGCGCCGTTCGGCGCTTCGCGCGCTCCTTGCGGCGGTCGAGCACGCGCGCCAGGATTTGTTCGAGACGTTTTGGGTGCAAGAGTCGTTGTTCGATGTGCTCAGCGACAACGCTGTCGAGCTTTTCCATCGGGATCGTTCGGCCCTTGCAGCCGGTCTCACCCTGCCGCGCCTTGGTGCAGCAAGTGTAATACCTGTACCTGCCGCTCTTTCCGGTTCTCAGTGTCATTGCCCCGCCGCAGGCAGCGCAAAAGCAGATGCCGGTAAGGAGTGTCGGTCCGCTGACGATGCGCGGCGCTGTCATTGCGGGGCTGCGCGTCTTGAGTAGCGTCTGCACGACCTCGTACTCGGCCGCCTCGATGATCGGCGGCACCGCCATTTCGACCACCTCAGCCTCCGCTTTGCGCTCGCGGGTCTTCCAATGTTTCGTGTTTAAGCGGTGGCGGCCGATATACGTCGTTCGCGTCAGTACCTTGTGCACGGTATCAACGCCCCAGCGTCCGCCATCGCGCGTTCGGATGCCGGATTCGTTCAGATGCTTGGCAATCGATTTGACGCCCATCGACCCGGATGAGCCGTTTCCCTCGCGCGCCAGACGGAAGATCAGCCGCACGGTCTCGGCCTGGATGGGATCGATCTCCAGTGCCTTCTTGGTGCGGTGGTCGCGTTGCTCGGCCGCTTCCACGATGCGGTAGCCGATCGGCGGCAGCGCGCCATTACAGAAGCCTTGCCGCGCGTTCTCCTTCATCGCCCGTAGTGTATGCTTGGCATTCTCCTTGGACTGGTATTCGTCGAACAGCGCCATGATCTGGCGGATCATGTTGCTCATCGGATCGTCGCCGAGCTCCTGCGTGATTGAGACAAGACGCACGCCGTTCTTGGCCAGCCGGCGGACATAAAACTCAAGCTGGAACTGGTCGCGGAAGAAGCGGCTGAAGCTGTGGACCAGGATCACATCGAACGCCGGCGGCTTGGGCGTCGCGGCGTCGATCATGCGCTGGAACTCCGGCCGCCGATCATCGGTCGCCGAGGCGCCGGGCTCGACGTATTCGGCGACGATCTCCCAGCCGCGCGATGCGCAGTAGGCTTTCGCCTGGCGGCGCTGATCCGGGATGGAGAGATCGTTGTCGGCCTGCCGCCCTGTCGAGACCCGCAAGTACAGCGCCGCGCGAACCGCCGCCGCCATGGTGATATCCCCCTTCAGCAGTCTCCAAACAATTCGTCGAACAGATCGCCGAACCACGCTTCGAACACGCTAATCTCGGCTTCGGCCACCGGCTCATCCTTCGGCCAGTCATCGGTCACCGTCCATGTCACCGGAGTGCGCTTCGCTCGTCGCCGGCCAGAACGCGCAGGCGCCACTGCATAGTCGTAGAGATCGTCGCATTGCGCGTTGGTCGACACGCGCCGCTGCGATTCTTGAGAGCGAGCCATGGCGCTATTGTGGCAAGCCTGGTCTATCCACTGAACGGCCGAAGTGCGCGCCACATCACGCTACAGTGCTCTGACCTCGCGCTTCGTCTGCCGCCTGAGCGCAATCGCGCAGAGCAAGCCATGATCGCATGGCAGCAAAGAGCCGGACCATCGGAGCGCCGTCAAGGCCGAAAGCCGGCGGAGCCGGTCGCGCGAAGCGCGAGCCTTGACGGTGCACCGTTGGTCCGGCAGCGGCCTCCCATGCGATCATGGCCGGACATCATGCCGAGCACGCGCGGCAAACCGCTACGCTGCGATGGGTGGCGCTCGGGATATTGATTCCAAACGTCATTTCCGTTGAAGCGGCACTGGGGCGTTTTGCACGGTGCCGCTACAGTGCCATTTAAAACAATGTGCAAACAGACACTTACGACCCCCGACGGCCCGGAGCGACACCGTCGCTTTTATCTTGCCGTCCCAATTGGTCGAGATCTGCGACCCATCAATCCTAATGACAAGCACGCGGCTCTCGGTCGGAAATGTCGGGTATTGCCGATAGCGATGAGAAGGCGGACTTGGCAATATCGACGCTAATGTCCCCAAGGCGGGCGGTACCCGTCAGCTTTCCGGTACGCCGGCCCTGCGCAGACCGGTTAGCAGGCGATCGAGATATCGTTCGTCGAACACCACGTAGTCACGCCGCGCCTGAGCAATGGAAAATCGAGGGTGGTGCTTCTCCAGCTCGACGCGCGCCTGCTCGGCGTTGGCGCGATCGCCGAGATGACCTAGCGACGACGTAATGAGCATCCGTGGCACCCAAGTATCAAAAGTCTGGATAGCCTGACGGGCGAACTCGATGGCTTTGGCGTACTCACCGAGGTAGAAATGGCCGGCTGCAAGAACGACGAGATATTGCCGTGCGCTTGGCGCGAAGGGGCTCAGACGGATCGCCTGTTCGGCCTCCGCGATGCCCTCAAGACATCGGCCGGAGTGAATCAGCAGCCGACCCAGGATCGCATGGGCATGGGCAAAGCTTGGACTAAGGGCGAGCGCCCGTTTCACCGCGTCGATCGCGGAATCCGGCTGACGCATGAAGCTCAGCGCCCAGGCGAGCGCAAGATGCGACAGGGGGTCGCGATCATCGAGGGCTACGGCGCGGCGTGCCCGGTCGAAAATCTCCCTTGAATCGTGAACAGCAAAGCAAAAGAACAGGTCCTCTGTCTGGCTCCAGGCGATCGCCGCATGGGCTGGTGCGAAGTTGGGGTCGAGGCTCAACGATCTTTCGAGCAACTGGCGGGCTTCGACGTTGCCCTCCCGGGTGCGCTTGGCAATCAGCGCCATTCCACGATGGAAGAGCTCCCAGGCACCAAGATTCTCCGGTGGCGACGCCTTGGTCCGCTCATACTCGGCGCGGCCGAGCTCGGGCTCGATCTGCCCAACGATCCCTAAGGCGATCTCATCCTGGACAGCGAATATATCGCCCAGCTTGCGGTCGAAGCGCTCCGTCCAGATATGGTTCCCAGTGAGGCCGTCGAGGAGTTGAGCCGAAACTCTGACGCGCCCTTCGGCGTTGCGCACGCTGCCTTCCACCACATAGCGCACACCGAGCGTCGCGGCGATCTCACGCAAATCCGGCGGCGCTTGCTTGTATCGCTGTGTCGCGTTGCGCGCGATCACGAAGAACTGATGGATGCGGCTGAGCGCCGCCGTGATGTCCTCGGTGATTCCGTCGGCGAAGAAATCCTGGCCGGGGTCGTTCGACATGTTGACGAAAGGCAGGACCGCAATCGAGGGCCTGTCTGGCGGCGCGAGGCCGACAATCGGCGTCTCCCGCGCCAGGTCCGATGACGCAATGCTGTCCAATTGCCCCCGTACCTCGCCGACGAACCGCACACCCTTGCGCGCGACCGTCCGGATCAGGCGTTGCTGATCGCCGTCGTCGCCGATTGCGCGGCGTGCCGCATTGATGCGGCTGATGAGCGTCGATTCGGACACGATCCGTCCGTTCCAGACGGCATTGAGGAGGTCATCCTTGCTAACGACGCGACCACGGTTCTCAATTAGATAGACCAACAGATCGAAGACCTGAGGCTGCACCGGCACGGCAGCCAGTCCACGGCGGAGCTCCCGACGCTCCGTGTCCAGGACGCACTGATCGAAGTGAAGGCGCACGCTGCCGCTCTCTAACTTGCCGCTCCGATTGGTATGTCAACGGAATGAGCATGAAAAATCAATAGCGTCTCCATGCGGACCTCTGCCGGATTGCCTAGGCTTGCTCTCACCCGAATCCGCAAAGGTGCAGCCATGAACCAGCAGGTCCAGCCGAACACTATCACGCCCGTCGCCGCGGTGACGCCGGATGCCATCATGCAGCTTGGTTTTGCATTTTGGGGTTCGAAAACGCTGTTGAGCGCAATAGAGCTCGGCCTCTTCACATTGCTGGCCGACGGGCCGATGAGCGCCGAGGCGTTGACCACGCAGCTCAAGTTGCATCCGCGCAGCGTCCGCGATTTCCTCGATGCGCTGGTCGCGCTCGGCCAACTCGAGCGCCACGACGCGCTCTATTCCAATACGCCGGCGGGCGCGGTGTTTCTCGATCGCCGCAAGCCGACCTATGTGGGCGGCATGCTCGAAATGGCAAACGCGCGGCTCTATCCATTCTGGGGCTCGCTGACTGAGGGGCTGCGGACCGGCGAGCCGCAGAACGAGGCAAAGCAGGGCCGCGACCTATTCGATGAGATTTACCGGAGCCCGGCGATCCTCGCCGACTTCCTCAAGGCGATGACGGGACTGAGCCTTGGCGCTGCACACGCGATCGTGGACAAATTCCCCTGGGCCGACCACAAGACTTTCGCCGATATCGGTACCGCACAGGGCGGCCTTGCGGTCGAACTCACCCGCGCGCGCACCCATCTCAAGGGCATCGGATTCGATCTCCCAGTGGTGAAACCGCATTTCGAGGCCTACGCGGCGCAGCACGGGCTCTCGTCGCGGCTCTCGTTCCAGGCAGGCGACTTCTTCGCCGACCCGATGCCCTCGGCCGACGTGCTGATCATGGGGCACATCCTGCATGACTGGAGCCTTGAGAAAAAGCGAATGCTGATCCGGAACGCCTACCAGGCGCTTCCTTACGGTGGCGCGCTCATCGTCTACGATCCGATCATCGATGACGAGCGCAGGAAGAATGCGTTCGGGCTCCTGATGAGCCTGAACATGCTGATCGAAACCCGCGAAGGCTTCGATTTCACCGGAGCCGATTGCATCGGTTGGCTCAAGGAGGCGGGCTTTGTCGAAACGCGCGTCGAGCCGCTGGTTGGCCCAGATTCGATGGTGATTGGCATCAAGTGAAACGCGACCGAGTTTTTCGCCGCTCTCGGCCTATCACGCCATTCCCGGGATTGATCTAAAGGGTCGCTTTCGACGGGCAACCGGAAATCGGGAAGACTGCGGCCCATGAGACGGAGCGAAAGATCGCAGGCCATCGCAGGTTAGTCGGTTGGAGCGCGTAATCGGCTATGGCATCATAGCGCCACGGCGAATGAGTAGTGCCCATCTTCGTCTGCCGTGGTGCGCCACTTCAGGACTGCGATATTGCCGCCAATCTCCGCCCTCCTTGCTCCGCGGCGCCTCATTCGTCGGGCTCCGCGCTCAGGTGCCGGCTTGGCTCCATCCGTTCGTGAAGCACCCTTACGATCTCTACGAGGCCCGGCCGAATGACGCGGTAGAATAGAACGTGGACAGGCTGTCTCACTGTCGCCTCACCGCCGCCGGCACGTGCATGCCGGAGGTGAAAACTTCGAACTCCGCGAGACAACTCGCCACGGTCTTGCGTCGCAGCGCCGTCCGGTTGAGCCGCGACTTTTCGCATCGCGGCCGAGAGGAGCGTCGCATACCGGCGCTTGCCTTCGGGTCCCCATCGCTCCGCGCTGACAGCGAGGATTTGCGCAAGATCACTTCGCGCCAACGATGAAAGACGGAAGCGCGCCATCTGGAGATCAGCGGACGCCCGAGGGGGCCGTCAAGCTTTCCAGATAGTCGTCAAGCTCGGCGTCATCCACTTCGACAAAATCTCCCCGGTCGAGCGCATCGAGGCCGGCCTTGATCTGGACGCGCAGAGCCTTCAGCTTCAATGCGTCTTCGCGGCGCCGCTGCTGCAGCACACGGAGTGCGTCGCGCACCGCTTCGCTCGCATTCTGGTACTCTCCCGTCTTCACGACCTTTTCAACGAAGGCGTCCTGCTCGTCGGTCAGGCTGATATTGCGAGTGGGCATTGCCGTTCTCCCGGTGTCAGGGAGATTTTATCATTTATGGCAAAGTTTGCCAACTCGATCGATTTGGCACGGGCCTGCAATAATCGCAGTCCATCGCTGCTTTTCGGCTTGGTTCGCACTGCGGGCTCCGGCCTCATAGCGCCACGGCGAAGCAGTAGTGCCCATCTTCATCGGCCGTGGTGCGCCATTTCGGTACACGCTATCGATGCCGAGCGCTGCCGATTCCGCTGCGCTTTCTTGGAACGCGGCGGCGGTGTCTAAGCCGTGTGATCGACCCTGTAGGGCCGAACGAGGACGTCAGCCGAATTTTCCGTGCCTCACTCAGCTTGTGGATCGTGTCGACCGTGACCGTGCGCCGCCGAGCGAGAATTTCGGCTGCACGCGGTCAACGCAATATCGGGCTTACTTCTTGAACCATCGGACTTCTAGAGCGATCAGTCCGCAGCCATTTGGATCACGCCGCTTTTACCCAATCGGTATGAAAATCTCTCGCGGCTCGCCTAACCAAACTCCGGAAGTGTCGAACCACGGCTGAAGGATCGCCGCGGCGCGATGCGAGGTTCAGAACGGCTTTCGGTTGATTGGGTCCCTTGAGGCGCCGATACGCAACACCGTCCATGATCATTCGCTCCAAGGAAGCCGGAACGGCGCAAATCCCGAGGCCGGCTGCAACGAGGCTCAGCGCAGATGTGATGCGCGGCGCTTCCTGGCCGAGCCGTGGACTGAAGCCTGCCTTGAGGCACGCCGCGGTCGTTGCGTCATACAGTCCCGGTCCATGCTGGCGCGCATAGACGATGAAGGTTTCACCGGCGAGATCTTTCAATGACACCGCGTCATCGCCGGCGTACTGAGCCAGCGCATGAGCACTGGGCAAGGCCATGACCATTGGTTCCTCAAGCAAGGCGTCGACGACAAGGTCCTCCGGTTCGGCCATGGGCGTTCGTAGAAAGGCTGCGTCCATCTGCTCGTTTCGGAGGCGTTTGAGGAGCTCCGGGCTGAGGCACTCCTCCAGTGTCAGGCTCACCAGCGGGAAGGCCTCCCGGAACGCGCGGATGATACGCGGCACGAATGGATGAAATGGACCGGTGGGCGTGACGCCCACGCAAAGCCGACCCTGCTCGCCTCGCGCCGAGCGCCGCGTTGATTCGATTGCTCGCTCGTTCTGCGTGAGCATCGCGCGCGCATGGTCAAGGAAGACGCGGCCAGCTTCGGTCAGTTCGACACCGCGCGCCTTGCGGCGAAAGAGCTGAACGTCAAGTTCGCGCTCAATTGCCTTGATCCGTTGGCTGAGCGGCGGCTGCTGCATGCCGAGGCGCTCGGCAGCCCGCGTGATATGTCCTTCTTCCGCGACGGCGATGAAATACCGGAGATGCCTAAGCTCCATTGCCATATCCAGTTCAATATGAATTTCGTTACCTTCATATTATACCCCGTCTTTCTGGGTGGTGGTATCAATCTCTGCTTTGGGGAGCATTGACGCCCCGGGTGTCCCGCGGTGGCGTTTCTCGACAACTCGAAAGACCGCCATGAAATTTCTGCGCCGGCAATTTCTACAGCTAACTGCGGGTGCGGCCTTCGCGCCTATTCTATCGACCGCTGCGTCGGCGCAAACATATCCGACGCGGCCGGTGCGTGTGATCGTTCCTTACGCAGCCGCCGGTCCGACCGACATACTGGCGCGCCTCACGGCGGCAAAATTGTCCGAACGTCTCGGAAAACAGTTCTACGTCGAGAACATCGGCGGTGCCGGTGGCAACATCGGCTTGGGTCAGGGAGCGAGAGCGGCACCCGACGGCTATACGGTCCTTGTGGTACCGCCAAATATTGTCGTCAACCCGGCCATGTACGACACGGTACCCTACGATCCTTACAAGGACTTCGACCCGGTAACGATTGCTGTCACCTCGCCCACGGTGCTCACGGTCCATCCGTCATTAGCAGTCCAGACTGTCAAAGATCTTGTTGCATTGATCAAATCCGGTCCCGCCAAATACAGCTTCGCTTCTCCGGGGACCGGGACCCCGCCACATCTCGTCGGCGAGCACTTCCGCCTGTTGCTCGGCCTCGACCTTGTGCATGTGCCCTTCAACAGCGCGGGCTTGGCGGTCGGCGCAACGCTCGCCGGGCACACGCCCATTGCCTTTACCTCGTTGCCACCGGCGGTGCCGCAGATCAAGGAGGGCAAGCTGCACGCCCTGGCTGTGACGAGCAAGGCGCGGTCGCAGGCACTGCCGGAGGTGCCCAGCATGGCGGAAGCCGGCTATCCCGCAGTAGAGGGCGAGGGATGGTTCGCGTTCATCGTTCCTGCCGGGACACCGATGGAGATTACCACGATGCTCCATCGCGAGATCGTCAAGATCATCGCGCTGCCGGACGTCATGGAGAAATTGACGACGCTAGGCTTCGAGGCAGTCGGAAATACGCCTAATGAGGCTGCTGCCCTGTTCAGGACCGAGGGCGCCAAATGGGCAAAGGTCATTCGAGAGGCGGGGATCAAGGCTAATTGAGAAGCCTGGGTTGCGGCGTTTGCCATTGGCCCAAGCGCAGCGACCGCTGCGCCCGACTTTTTGGAATTGACCGGAACGTTTCGTCGCATTGATCATTTCGAGGGTACATCGAGCGATACCTCTGCTGTGATCGAGCATATCGACAAGGGCGCGATCAACGTCAGTGTCCTCTGTGAGACCCGACTTTTCGAGCTGATCGGCCGCACTTTGTGCTGCATCAATGTTGCCCGATGTAGCGCACGAATTCCACGTGGCCGTAAGGATAGGTCGGCGGATCCGGTGGCGTCAGACGCGTCAGTTTGAAACGATCGAGTTGTGCCAGGATCTGGAAATGTTCGGCAGCTCTCACGCGCTTTAGATTCTCGACCTTGTAGGCCCCACCCAATTGCAGCGCAGGAAAGAAGCCATAAACCTCGCCCGGTTCGAGCATTCCGTGCCGCGCGACGGCGGCGGCAAAGAATTCATGATCCTCCGGTCCAAAGGCCCATCGCCCGGTGCTCGCAAGGCTGGACACACTGAAGTCCTCGGAGAACGGCTGTCCCGTGCGTCGGTCGTGCCACGCGCTCGCCGGCGGATTGAAGACTGCGGACTCAAGGAGGGAAACATTCATCTGGCGCCGACGCCGGTGCCACACTTTCAGATCACCGAATGCGGTATAAGCGACCACCGTCATGTCGGACGGGCTGAATTCTTCATCACCGTTGAAGATGAGCTCAAGCACGGAATCGAACGGCTCGGGATCGCAGAGCCAGTACAATCCATCGAAATATGCGCCACGCCCATGCTCAAGCCAGAAGCGGATCAAGGCCCGGGGCGCGCGATCCACATAGCGGGCGGCCTCCTCGGAGCTGATCCTGCTGGCGTGCTTCGGTTCTCCGAGCTTCTGGATCATGGACGCCAGCATGTCCACCTGCCCTGGAGAATTCGGCGGATCCTGAGCCAACGCGAACCGCGGGGTTATCAGCAAAGCGGCGGATGTCGCCCAGCCAAGCACCGCTCGCCGCGAGGCAGAATGCCTCCTAAATTCGACCTCGCCAGCTAGGCCCCCAAAAGTCATCTCGTGATGTCCTGGTCGACGCCAATTCAATCAAAACCTCGAGACAGCGCTTTTATTCCGGCCAGAACCTCGAGGCGACCTGCGCTCTCGCCATTTCATCCCACCGCAGCACTGACCTTTTCACCGGCATCGCGCGCCGTCGGCGTCGTGACCACCGACATCGCCGGCCCATCGCCCGGCGGGCCGATCAGGCAGGCGAACCGGCCCCGCCAGGTCGGCGATCGCCAGAGATCGCGCCCGAGCGCCGCCCATTCGTGAAACGCGATGACGACCGGATTGTTGGAGCGCAGCGGCTTCACCAGGCCGTAATTGCACGGCAGGTCGTCGCGTTCGGCGACGAAGGTGCCGAACATCCGGTCGAACACGATGAAGATGCCGCCGTAGTTGCGATCGAGATACTCCGCGTTGCAAGCATGGTGCACGCGATGATGCGAGGGCGTGTTGAGCACATATTCCAGCCAGCCGAGTTTCGGGATCCACTCCGCGTGCAGCCAGAACTGGTAGAGCAGATTGATGCCGGCTGCGATGAACACCGGTCCCTGTGCGAAGCCGAGCCAGATCATCGGCACGTAGAAGATTGCGGCACCGGTCAGCCTCCCGGTCCAGCCGAAGCGGTAGGACGCCGCGAGATTGAACTCGTTCGAGGAATGGTGGATCGCATGCGTCGCCCAGAACCAGCGAACCCGGTGGCTGGCGCGATGGAACCAGTAGTAGCTGAAATCCTGGGCGATCACGAGCACGACCACCGACAGCACGCTGTTGAGCGGGATGGTGAACAGCCGGTGGCTCCAGGCCAGATCGACCAGCGGCTGCGCGATGCTGAGCGGCAGCAGCGTGTAGACGAGATATTGCCGGCCGAGCGCATCGACCAGCGAGGCGCAATAGGCACGCCAATTGTAGTCACGGCGCATCACCAGGGCCAGGACGAGCCCCTCCAGCGTCGCGATCACGATCACGGCGGGAAGGGAAAACTGCAGAACGGAAATCAATGGCTTCATGGCAACCTCGCATCCGCAGGCGTCTCGCCTGCAGGGCATGAGTTGCACGGGGGCAGTGCGGCGGCGCGCCGATTCCTGAACGAAGACTGGCCGATTCCTGCAAAGGGCCCGTCAAATCAGGAAACGGCTAGACTTCGGCCCCTGCCACACCGCCGGCACGAGCCCGCCGATACTCGGACGGCGTCAGGCCGGTATGCGCCTTGAAGGCGCGATTGAAGGGCCCGATCGAGCCGAAGCCGGCGTCGAGCGCAATGGTCAGGATCGGCACTGCGGCTTGCGTGGGATCGCTCAGCGCGGCCTCGACCTCAGCCAGACGATAGCCGTTGACGAAGGCGCTGAAATTGCGATGGCCGAGCTGCCGGTTGATCAGATGGCGTAGCCGGTATTCCGGAATCTCGAGTTTTTGTGACAATGTTGCGATGCTCAGGTCCGGCTCACGAAAGACCTTGTCGTGGTCGAGCAGGCGGCGCAGCGCCGCGAGTTCGGCTGCATCGGGTTCGGTTGCCGGCACTGCTGCCGGTGGATCACGCGAAATCACGGTCGGCTGGCTCGCCAGCGCAGGCGCGGGCACCAGCGGTGGTTCAGTCGAGGCCAGCGTGCCCAGCACGGCGAACAGGAATATCACCGCCGTCAAGCCGGCCGCGTTGGCGAGACTGAGCGATGACACGGACAGGCCACCGGGCCAGAGCCAGTCCGATGCAATAATGAACAGGGCATAGAGCACGGTGACGACGGCATACCAGACGCGCAGCCGTCGCCGCTTCTCCACCAGGTCGGCCGCGCGCCCCGACAGCACATGCCAGATGCCCAGCAGCAGAAGCGACACGGACAGAGCGGTGCGCGCTACATCGACGGACATCGGATGCCTGGACATGTCGATCCATGCGAGGCCCATCAATGCGAGCGCGCCGAGCGAATGGTACCAGCGCAGGCGAAATTCATCGACGAAGATGGCGCTCACTGCAATCCAGAATGCGGCCGGCATGCCGCCGCTGACGAGATGCACCGGAATGCGCAGAAGCAGAGCCAGCGCACCGAAGCCGGATGCCGATTCGACGACATAGGCCGCGATGCTCAAATTCAGCAGTGCGGAATAGCGGCTGACGGGATTGCGCCGTGCATCGCGCGCGGCAATCGCCACGCGAAAAAGAAGAATGACGACCGCTCCTCCTCGCAATGCGGCTTCCAGGGTCGACATGCGATTCAGCGGTCCGAATGAGAGCGTCTTTGGGAAAAGGACAGGAAGAGTATCGTATCAAACTCACCTATTTTGTTTCCAAATATTTCCAATCGTTCAACGGAAACATTGAGCAACCGGCGGACTGCGGCTCCAACGGCTCGGCGCCAGCTCCCGTGTCTACCACCGCCCGACCGGGCAAATCCAACCGCCAAGGTGAACCTGCGAACCCAGGACTGGATGCGACTTGGGCAATATCGACCCGAGCCCACCAAAAGCACGGATAGCAACCATGACCTCGATTTCGGCGCTCTCCACACATCACCACCAACACACATCGCCCCTGCAGCGACTGCAAGACGAGCTGCAATCGGAAGTCAGTTCCGACACGATCAGTGCATCCGATCAGTCGGCGCTGTCCTCCGCGCTCGACGATATCGACTCCTCCCTGCAATCGGACGGGACAAGCGATCAACCCGGCAGCGGCAGCGGACCTGACGGCATCAAGTCGAGGATCGATAGTCTGATTCAGCAGGAGGTGTCGTCCGGCAAGCTCACCGACCAGCAGGCCACCGAGCTGCAAGGTATCTTCAAGTCTGCGTTCGCGCACGGACCAGGTGGAGCGGGCGGACCGCCACCGTTCAACGCGCCGCCTCCTGTCGGCGGCACCGACAGCTCGTCCAGCGGCACGAACACTTCGTCGAGTGGCAATTCGACGGCGGATCTGCTCGAGAAATTCCTGGATTCGCTGAAAGCCTCGCTCGCGGATTCGACCTACAGCGGGTCGGGATCGAACGGCACGTCCAATCCCTCCGACCCCTCGCTGTCCAATGTCCTTCTCAACGACCGGATCTGATATCGGCGACGCAACACGCGTCTGATCCGGCTATCCTTCGGCATCCCAAAGGGTGGCTCAGCTGCGATCCGGACGGGGGCCATACGCGGCCCTCGTCCTCGCGGTCTCAGTGCCTGACATGCTCGAACACCACGATCACGCCGGTCGGCTCGGGCTCGTGCGCCATCAGGCGCGTCAAATCCGCATCGCTCCAGTCGGCGAGGCTGACGACTTCACCGGTCTCGCGCTCCGCGCCGAGCGATGGCGTCGGCTCGAGGACTTTCAATCCCATCTCGTCGACGAAGAAGGTATGTTCCCCAAACATGCTGTTCAGCTGGGGCATGGCGGGATGCTCGTCGGGCAGCACCTGGGCGCCGAGCTGGTTGACGGTCTGCTTCACCTGGTCGGATGTGAGCTTCATGAGCTGCTCCGTTTCTGTCATGTCGGGTTTCATGGCTTGAACCAAGGTTTGGCCGGAGCGCGTGTTCCCTGCGCCTGTGTCGCCTGGCTCAAACTCCGAACGGGTGCTGCTCACAAATGTTCCAGCGAAATGAATTTCGTGATCGCACGTTGCATCTGCCGCGCCGACGGCGCGAGATCGCCACACGATGTCCACGATCTGATCGATGAGCGCTAGTGCTCGCTCCGGTTTTCGCCGACCGAGAGCGCGCAGATGCGTGACAGATGTATGTAGGGCAGCCCCGTCTCCTCCGCCCAGGCGTTGAACTGCGCCTGCACCTTGGCGAGATCGCCCTTCGACTTGACCTCTTCGGCGATGTCGAGGCCGGCATCGCGCAGGCAGGCGACGACATCCTTCGAGGTGACGAATCCGTCCCAGCCGACGAAGCGCAGCAGCATCTGGCCGGTGTTGCCGCCGAGCCTCGAGCCGCGCTTGGTCAGGAGATCGAGCAGGCCGATCTCGTTGGACGGCGGCCATTTCGCCAGAAACTTGCCGAAGCTGCCATGCTCCTTCGCAATCTCCTGCACGAAGGCGGCGTTGTCGCGCACCGACATGATCTTGGCGCCATTGCGCACGATCCGCGCATCGCGCAGCAGGGCTTCCCAGTAATCTTCGGGCTGGAAGCTGAGCTTGGCCGGCTGGAAGCGCAGGAAGGCATCTTCAAAGCCGCCCCACTTCGCATCGATCACGCTCCAGGCGAAGCCCGCGCAAAACACCCGCCTGGTCATCTCCGCGAGGATGCGATCGTCGCCAAGTTTTGCGAGCCCCTTCAGGTCGGGCTTGTCAGGCATCAGACTGTCGAGCGCCTTGGGCCCGCCTTTGCGCTTCTCGGCACGGGCACGAATGGTCTTGAAGGAGGTCATGCGATCGCTCGCGTTGAAGGCGCGCCACGACACCAGAATTCGACGATCCGGTCCAGTCCTGCGACGCACCGCCACTTGCGCGCTCCCGCGCGTCACAGCATGCTTCCTTCCTGCCGGATTGGCAGAACCAGGCGGCCGTGCTGGTCCGCTTCTTGCTTTATGACAGTTTGGAATTCGCAGACATTTTCACGCTCTCTCCGACGGATTCTCAATGCGCTGCCTGGTCGTGGCCGACCTGCACTACTCGTTGCCGCAGCTCGATTGGCTCGTCAGCGCGGCGCCGCAATTCGACCTTGTGATCTTCGCTGGCGACGCGCTGGACATCGGATCGATGGTGGATTTCCGTGCCCAGATCGTGGTGGTGAAGAAGTACCTTGCGCTGATCGCGGCGCAGACCAGGGTCATTCTCTGCTCCGGCAATCACGACCTCGACGAGCGCAACGCGGAGGGCGAGAAGATCTCGCGCTGGATCTCGGAGGTACGCGAGCTGGGCATCACCTGCGACGGCGACAATCTCACGATCGGCGACACGCTGTTCACAGCTTGCCCGTGGTGGGACGGACCGCTGGTCAAGCAGCGCATCGCCGAGCAGCTGCGCAATGCCTCGCTCAACCGTCCGCAGCGGTGGATATGGGCGCATCACGCGCCGCCGGCCAATTCGCCGACCAGTTGGGGCGGCAAGCGGTTCTTCGGCGACGTCGAGCTGGTGCAGTGGACCATGCAGTATCAGCCGTCGATGGTGATCTCGGGCCATGTGCATCAATCCCCCTTCATCACGGACGGCTCGTGGTTCGACCGGCTGGGCCAGACGTGGGTGTTCAATGCCGGCCTGCAACCGGGACGACCGCCGACACATATCGTGCTGGACCTGGATGAGAACAGGGCGTTCTGGCTGGCGGCGGGCGAGGCGCAGTGGATTGATCTCGGCGCGCCGTTAAAGCGACCGGCCGCCACGATCGAGAATCCACCTGACTGGCTTACATCCTTGGGTCGGATTGCCGATCCGAGCCTGGCGAGACCTCGAGCGGCGGCAGGTTGATCATGCTCTGCAGCACCTCGCCGACCATGGCGAGATGCGTGCCGTGACCGGCATATTGCCGCTTGAGATCGGCGAGATAGGTGTTGGCGGCATTGAGCCGCTGCGCCAGCATGCGCGCGATCAACAGCGTGACCTCCGGCTCCCGCTTGAGGAGCGAGGCAGCGTCCTCGAACTCGTAGACGACGGTGTCGGCGCAAGCCCGCACAGTCGCCGTGTGCGGCAGCCCCAGCAACACGGACATCTCGCCCAGCACCGCACCGGGCTCGGCAATGGTGGCGACCACCATCTCGCCCTTGAGCACCTCGAGCTTGCCGCTCATCAGCACATAGAGATGGCCGGAGGCGCCGCCTTCGGTCACCAGATGCGTGCCGGCCGCAATCTGCCGCTCAGTTCCCCCGGTGCAATAATCCAGAACCGCGCGCATCGCCGCAAACTCCCGTCCTCAGAGACAGTAGAGCACGATCCGCAGGGAGATGCAGCGGTTTTTGAGCGTGCCGCGCGTCACGCCCGCGAGAGTGAAGGCACCTCCTCCGGCATAATGGCCTGGAGGCCGCCGAAGCGACGCTCGCGGCCATGGAAGGAGGCGAGCGCCGCGGCAAGATCGCCTGCATCGAATTCCGGCCACATCCGCTCGGTGAAATGCAGCTCGGCATAGGCGCCTTCCCAGAGCAGGAAGTCCGATAGTCGCTTTTCACCCGACGTGCGGATGATGAGATCGACGTCGCGCAAGCCGGCCTCGCCGGTCACCAGTTGCGAGAAGGCTTCGCGGGTGAGGCTGGTCAGCGCGGCCGCCTTCGCCGCAGCGTTCAGGATGGCGTCGCGCGCGGAATAGTCGACGGCGATGCGCAGATGCAACGTGGTGCCGTGGGCAGTGGCGGCCTCCGCGCGCGCGATGGCGGTGGCGATGCCGTCCGGCAATCGGTCGCGACGGCCGATCACGTTGAGCCGCACGCCGTTCTTCACCAGGCTCTGCACCTCATTGGCGAGATAGAAGCGCAGCAGCGTCATCAGCGCGGCGACCTCGGCCTTCGGCCGGCGCCAATTGTCGGTCGAGAACGCATACAGCGTCAGCGTGCCGATGCCCTGCTTCGGCGCGGCCTCGACGATGCGCCGGATCGTCTCGACGCCGGCCTCGTGACCGCGCATGCGCGACAGGCCGCGCCGCGTCGCCCATCGTCCGTTGCCATCCATGATGATGCCGACATGAAGCTTCTCGTTAGGGGGCGTGACGTCACTTTGCATCGCAAAGCCTCCAGTCAAAAAAGGGGGCGATCAGGTCGGAAGAATGCCGAGGCGGCCAAGCGGCGGTGCCTCGCGGCCGGCGGCCCTGGCGGCATCGCGCACCAGCCGCTCGAGCACGGCGAGATAGTCGAGGAAGCGGCGGCGGCCGGTCCTGGTCAGACGGCAGGTGGTGTGCGGGCGATTGCCCTCATAGCCCTTGGTCACCTCGACCAGACCGGCCTCCTGGAGCACGGCGAGGTGCCGGCTGAGATTGCCGTCGGTGAGGCCGCAGAGCTGCTTGAGATCGGCGAAGGCAAGCCCCTTCGGGTACGCCATCAGCGAGGTCAGAAGCCCGAGCCTCGCCTTCTCGTGGATCACACGGTCGAGCCCTTCATAGGAGAACGGCGCGCTGTCAGTCTTCGACATCATTCTCTCCGGACGCGACATACAGAATGGCCGCCATCACCGACTGGCCGATCACGAAAGGCAATCCCATGGTCCATGGTGACAGCATGTGGGTCCGGCTCGCCAGCACCACCACCGCAAAGCCCGAGATGAAGTACCAGGCCCCGGCAAACGCCACGCTGCGCGGCAGCGAGCGGATGGAGGCGAAAATGCCGAGCGAGACCAGGATCTGCCACAGTCCCGGCAGGAGCCACAGCGTCTCGGCTGCGAACTTCCACATCACCACCGCGAGCAGGACGCCGGCGACGGCCGCGGGCAAGAACTGCTCGACCGCCTGATGGATCATGGCGTCGGCGAGGCCCGAATGATGACGGTGCGAGCGCGCGCGCATCTCGATCCAGATCATCGCCCCGGACAGCATAGCCGCAACGAACCAGCCAAGAAAGAAGCCGAGCGGCTCGCCGGTGGGATCGCCGAGCAGCCAGAATTGCAGGATCGCGGTGGCAAGCGCGATCGCGCCGGTCGCAGCCATCGTCGCCGGACCATAACCGCGGAACGCCGTCCCAGCCGCAATCTGGCTGCGAATCGCCACGATGTCCGCCAGCGCCTTGTCGAGATCGCGCATCGGCAACGCCTAAACTCCGCTCCACCCCTTGCGGCCGGAATCGCCCCGGTCACTTTGTATCACAAAGTATACCGCGCTACAAAGCAAAGGCAAGCCGGAATGTCGCAAGCAGGAGACATGGACCGGCCGGACAACTGCCGGTTGCGCAACGCCTGCCCGCGCGGATAAGATGGACCCAAACGCCGTCCCGGGGGAAGTTATGTTGCTTAGGTCGTTTGTCGTTACCTCTCTTTTGCAGCTGAGCCTTGCCGGAGCAGCAAATGCGGCCGGACCGTTCGGCTCGGTCAATGTCGGCAACTGGATCGGCGGTGCCTTCAGCAACGATCAAACGGGCGCCTTCTCCCATTGTGCGGCGACAACGCCTTATGCGAGCGGCGTCATCCTCGTCGTGAGCCAAAATGCCGCCGGCACATGGTCGCTCGCCTTTGCGAGTCCCGGCTACCGCTTCAACAAGGGCGAGAACGCCGCGATCGACGTGACGTTTGATGGGCAGGAGCAAGCCAGGCTGTACGCCACCGCGTACCAGCCCAACATGCTCACGGCCATCATGCCGCTCAACGTTGTGCGTGCGTTTCAGAAGGCGAGCCTGATGGTGGCGACGGCCGGCCGCGCCGTTCTGAATTTCGATCTGACCTCGACCGGACCGGTGATCGCCGCATTGGCCAATTGCGTGATCAAGGTGAAAGCCGACGGGCTCGACAAGGCCGGCGATTTCACCAAGGGTGCCGCGAAGCCGGCAGCCGCGGCGGACAAGCAAGGCGCACCGCCTGCCAGCAAGCCCGGCAAAGGAGCCAAGAGTAGCTCCGGCTTTGGCACCGGCTTCGTGGTCAGCGCCAGCGGGCATATCGTCACCAACAACCACGTGATCGACGGTTGCAGCGAACTCAAGGGGAATCTCACTGGCGAACCCGCGATGGTGTTGCGAGTCGTGTCGAGCGATGCGAACAACGATCTGGCTTTGTTGCAGCCGTCATCGGCCGTGGCATTCAAGGACTTCGCCCGGATCCGCGATCGCTCGTTCCACTCCGGCGATTCCGTCGTCGCGATCGGCTTTCCCTATCATGGCTTGCTCACGTCGGACTTCACCGTGACGACCGGGATCGTGAGCTCGCTCAGCGGCATGCTCAACGACACGCGATTCCTGCAAATTAGCGCACCGGTGCAGCCCGGCAATAGCGGCGGCCCGCTGTTCGACAATAGCGGTCAGATTGTGGGCGTGGTCACGGGAAAGCTTCCCGGCTTGCGCATAGCCGCGGCCACCGGCAACATTCCCGAGAACATCAACTTCGCCATCAAGACCGGCGCGTTGCGCGACTTCCTCGACAATTCGGTTGTACCGTACCAGACGGCCGAGCCGAAGGGCGAGCTCAAGACCACCGACATCGCCGGCAACGCCCGCGCCTACACGATGCTGATCTCGTGTAAAGGGACCGAGCAGGCCGACGCGAAGAAGTAAGAAGCGGATCAAAGGCAAGTTGCCACCTTACCCACCGCTGTCGTTCCCCGCGAAGGCGGGGAATCCAGCACGCCGCGACCTACCGATTCAAGCACTCCCGTTTCGGACTACTGGATCGCCCGCACATCAAGCCGGGCGATGACGCCGTTGATGCGTGCACAACGTGCCCATCAAATCACCCGTGGCAGCACGCGCCCTTCGCCTGCGGCTCGTACTGGTCGTGCAGGCGGACCCAGTCCATCGGATAGGGCAGACCCTCCTCGTGACGGCCGAGCGGGGTGAGGTCGAGATATTGATAGGCCGCGTTCATCATGTCGAGGCCGCGGGCGAAGCAGGAATAGGTGTGAAAGATCGAGCCGGCCTCGTTGCGATAGAACACGCTGATGCCGGGCAGCTCGGGCCCATAGAACGGCGTGGTGCCGAAATTGTATTTCGGGGCGCCATGGTCGATCTGCTCGCGCGTGAACGAGACCTCGTAATCATAGTTAAAGTCGTTGTGGCCTGAGGACACCCACTCAAAGCTCCAGCCCATGCGCTTCTTGAACGCCTCGAGCTTTTCGACTGACGCCAGCGAGATCGCGACCATGGTGGTGTCGCGCGCCGCCAGATGCGGCACCATGCGCTCGAAACCATCGGCCCAGAAAGAGCAGCTCTTGCAGGCGGCCTCCCAGTCGGGCGCGAACATCACGTGCTGCACCACGAGCTGCGGGCGGCCCTTGAAGAGATCGCCGAGCGTGACCTTGCCGTTCGGACCATCGAATACATAGCCCTTGTCGACCTTTACCCAGGGCAATGCGCGGCGCTCCTCGGCAAGGCGTTCGCGGGCCCGGCTCAACTCCTTCTCATGCGCCAGATGGGCTTTGCGGGCGGCGACCCATTGCTCGCGCGAGACGATCTGATGTTGCTGCATGATGTCCTCCTTGCGGTCAGGCGACGAAGGTATCGAGCTTGTCGAAGAACGAGCTCCAGCCACGCTGGTGATTGTCGCGCGCGGTTTCGTCGAAGAACTGGGCGTGATGAAAAATCATCAGCGTCCCGGCACTGTCCGGCTTCAGCGTGATCGTCACCAGCGATTCGCGTTCCGGCGTCGAATGCCAGGCCCAGGTGAAGACCAGCCGCTCGTTCGGCACAACCTCGCGATAGAGGCCGCCCGCCTCGAAATATTCGCCGTCCTCGCGGGTGAAGGAGATGCGGTAGCGGCCACCGGAGCGAACATCGAGCTCGGCATTCAGCGTCGCCGGCTTCATGTTCGGCGGCCCGAACCATTGCACTAACTGCTCGGCTTGCGTCCAGGCGGCGAAGACCTTTTCCGGCCGCGCGCGGAGCCGGCGCGTGAGCGTGAGGCTTGGACCTTCGGTTGCGCGTTCGGCGGCGTTGGCGGCTGCACTGACCATGGTTTGTCCTCCACAAATGCGGCAAGGCGGTCGAAGCTCTCGGACCAGAATTGCGCGTAGCGATTGAGCCAGTTCATCGCCTGCTCCATCGGCTGCGCGGTAAGCCGGCAGGAGACCGTGCGTCCGGCCTTCTCGCGCACGATCAGGCCCGCATCCGTAAGCACGTCGAGATGCTTCATGATCGCCGGGAGCGAGATCGAGAACGGCGCCGCCAGCTCGCTCACCGAGCTGTCCTTTTCGCCGAGACGCGCGAGCAGCGCGCGCCGTGTCGGATCGGACAGCGCCGCAAAGGTACGATCGAGCCTCTCGTCTTTATACTTAACCATAAGGTTTAGTATAGACGCAACAGCCACCCCGTCAAGCGGGAACCACGCAGGGAAAAAGCCCCGCCTTGCGGCGGGGCTTCATGTCCGGTCATTCACGCGATTGCTACTCGACCTTGAGGCCGGCGAACTCGACGACCTTCTTCCACTTCGCGGTCTCGGCCTCGATCTCCTGGCCGAACGCCTCCGGCGTCAGCACCAGCGGATCGCCGCCGAGCTCGACCAGCCGCTTGGTCATGTCGGGCTCCTTCATGAGCGTGTTGATCTCGTTGTTGAGCTTGGCGATCATGTCCTTCGGCATGTTCTTCGGCGCACCCATGCCGAACAACGCGCTCGCCTCGTAGTCCTTCACGGTCTCGCCGATCGCGGGAACGTCCGGCAGCTGCGGCGAGCGCTGCGCCGTGGTGACGCCGAGCGCGCGAAGCGAGCCGGAGCGGATGTGCTGGATGATCGAGGGCATGTTGTCGAAGATCACCTGCACCTGGCCGCCGAGCATGTCGGTGATCGCGGGCGCAGCGCCGCGATAGGGCACGTGCTGCATCTTGCAGCCGGTCATCGCCATGAACATTTCGCCGGACAGATGCACCGAGGTGCCGTTGCCGGAGGAGGCCATGTTCACCTTGCCGGGGTTGGCCTTCACATACTCGATGAACTCGGCGACGGTCTTGGCCGGCACGTCGTTGTTGACGGTCATCACGTTCGGCACGCGCTGGAACGCGGTGATCGGCGCGACGTCGCGGACGAAGTTGAACTTGAGATTGGCGTAGAGCGTGGCGTTGATGTAGTTCGCCGGATTGACCAGCAAGACGGTGTAGCCGTCGGGCTCGGCGTTCACGACCGATTCGGTGCCGATATTGTTGCCGGCGCCCGGCTTGTTCTCGATCACGAATTGCTGGCCGAGCCGCTCCGAGAGCCGCTGGCCGATCAAGCGCGCCAGGATGTCGGTGGCGCCGCCCGGCGGATAGCCGACCACGAACTTCACCGGCCGGGACGGATAATCCGCGGCGAAGGCCTTCGACAGCGGGCTGGCTGCAAGCGGGGTGGCGGCGAGCAGGCCGAGCGCGGAACGGCGAGTGATCATCTCAAGGGTTCTCCCAGTGTTGTTCTTGATCGTGGCGTCAGCGGCGTTGTAACAAAGCCCGCCACGCGCGGAAAGTGCGCAACGTTCATGGCGACGAAAGGATAAGGCATGCCGATCAAGGTCGAAGCCCTCGATCATCTCGTGATCAACGTCGCCGACGTCGCAATTGCCACCGAGTGGTATCGCAAGATTCTCGGCATGGAAGTCAAGGTGTTCGACCCCGGCGGCGGCAAAGCGCCGCGGACCTCGCTTCAATTTGGTCAACAGAAGATCAACGTCCGGCCGCGCGACGCCGACAAGGTGGAGTGGTTCACCGCCGACCACCAGACCGCCGGCAGCGAGGATCTGTGCTTCCTCACCTCGGCGACGCCCGACGAGGTGGTGGCGCATTTGCAGGCGCATGGCGTCGCGATCGAGCAAGGCCCGGGCCCGAGGCAAGGCGCCCGCGGCACGCTGCGCTCGGTCTATTGCCGGGATCCGGATGGCAGCCTGATCGAGATTTCATCTTACGAGGACTAGCACGGTACCGGCTCAGAACGACCCCAGCGCCACGGGGCGGAACGCCTGCAGCAGCTGCTGGTCCAGCTTGCCGCCCATGCCTTCCATCATCGTGAAGGCACGCGAGTGCGTGAAGGGCATGCGGTAGGCCCGCTTCTCCACCAGGGCTGCATAGATGTCGACGATGGTCGTCAGCCGCACGATGTCGCTGATCTGGTTCGACGATAGGGCGTTTGGATAGCCGCTGCCATCGAGGAATTCGTGGTGATGCAGCACGACATCCAGCATCTCCGGCGGGAAGCCGCCCTGGGCTGCGAGCGCGTCATAGCCGCGGCGCGGATGCTGGCGGACCTCGGCCATCTCCTCGTCGGTGAGCTTGCCGGGCTTGTCGAGCAGATTGGAGGCAACGAAGGCCTTGCCGACATCGTGCAGCAGGGCGGCACGGGTCAGCCGGCGCTGGTCGTCCTCGCGCATGCCGAGATGCTGCGCGAAGGAAACCGCAAAGCCGGTGACGAACAGGCAGTGGCGATAGCTGCCGACATGGTGGCAGCCGACGGTGGTGAGCCATTCGCGCAGCGAGGAATGCTTGATCGCCTTCAGGATCTTGCTCTCGGCCGCGATGATGTCGTCGAACGTCAGGGGAATACCGAGCGGCAGCTTCTCGAACATCTTCTTCAGCACCGCATGCGCCGCCTCGACGCCGCGGTTGAGCGTCTTGCCGCGATCGGTCGCGTCATAGGTCGCGGTGTCGGGAAACGCGGCGCGGATGCGCTGCAAAATGTCCTCGGGCTGAAGCGGACGCGAGATGGTGTCGGTGGCGCCCAGCGCCCAGGCCTGCATGGTGCCGTGATGAAGCGCGTCAGCCAGCACGAACAGCCGCGGCATCGCGCGATAGGCATCGCCGCGCAGCTTGTTGCGCACCCGCTGCACGCTCTCGGGCGCGCGCAGGTTGATATCGACCACGAGGCCGGAGAGATCGCGCGACGGCTGTTCAGGGATGTCCTGCGTCGTCACCGTCGAGACATCGCCGACCGCCTTCAGGATGCTGGCGAGCTCGGTGCTCGCATCGCTCCGGTCGGAGGCGAGCAGAAGCCGGCGTTTGGCGGCGGATTTGGCTGGCGCGTTCATGGCTTCCCCAAAGGCACGGGAGTGTATTTGGCGTCAGCCTAGGCCGGATCAGGTTCTCCGGCCCTTAAGAGGTGTGCTCAACGGAACCTGCAGGAATTGCGCGCAATTTTACGGGTTTCGGGTTCCGCGGCGGCCCAGCAAAAACCGCGAAAACAACCCCATGCACAGTAGACACTCGAGCCATTCTCATCGAAAAATGAGGAGAATAGCTGGATCATGACGAGAATAGACCCTATATTCTCACCATTTGATGCTGAGAATATGGTCTATATCCACGACAGAGCCGACTGGCCGGCGTTTCAGTGGAGCGCAGACCGGCTGGCGGCGCGGCTGGCCCAGGTACGTCACAAGCAGGGCCGCCTGCTTGGCCGGATGGAAAGTCTCGGCTTCACCTTGAAGGCAGAAGCCTCGCTCCAGACACTCACTGAAGATGTCGTCAAATCAAGCGAGATCGAAGGTGAGATTCTCGATCGCAATCAGGTCCGGTCGTCGATCGCCCGCCGGCTCGGCATCGATATTGGCGCGCTCACGCCTGTCGAGCGAAACGTCGAGGGCGTCGTCGATATGACGCTCGACGCCACCCAGAAATTCGATCAGCCCATCACCGCCGACCGGTTATTCGGCTGGCACGCCGCCCTGTTCCCGACGGGTCGGAGCGGGATGTTGAAAATTGTCGTTGGCGGGTGGCGTGCCGAACAGTCAAGCGCCATGCAGGTCGTCTCCGGGCCAGTCGGCCACGAGCACGTTCATTTCGAAGCACCCGCTGCCAACCGGCTCGAGAATGAAATGAGCGCATTCCTCGATTGGTTCAACGCCGACCGGGACTCAGATCCTGTCATCAAGGCCGCGGTTGCGCATCTCTGGTTTGTGACCGTTCATCCGTTCGAGGACGGCAACGGCCGCATTGCGCGCGTGATAACCGATCTCGTCCTCGCGCGTTCGGAACAGAGTACGCAGCGCTTCTACAGCATGTCGTCTCAAATCCGCAAAGAGCGCAACGCCTACTACGACATCCTCGAAAGAACCCAGCGAGGAACGCTCGACATCACCAATTGGCTACAATGGTTCCTCGACTGTCTCGATCGCGCTTTCGACGGCGCCGAGACCATCATCGGAAACGTGCTGCACAAGGCAAGATTCTGGGAGCGCCATCGCGCGCGTTCCCTCAATGATCGCCAGCGGCTGATGTTGAACCGCCTGATCGATGGATTTGAGGGCAAGCTCACCTCTTCGAAATGGGCTCGAATTGTCAGAGTCTCGCAAGCGACCGCTGCCCGCGACATCGAAGACCTGATCGAGAAGGGCATCCTTCAGAAGGACGCCGCCGGCGGCCGCAGCACGAGTTATTCGCTGGTGCCGTAGAGCGAGTGCTTCCACATCGTCATGGCCGGGCTTGTCCCGGCCATCCACGCCCTGCCTGCCGCGCCAAGAACGTGGATGCCCGGGACAAGCCCGGGCATGACGACCTCCAGGAAATCCCAAACGAAAATCCGCCGGAGGCTTCCCTCCGGCGGATCATCAGACGTCACGATCAAGCGCGGCTTTATGCCTTCATCGCCCCCTTCACGGCCTCGGCCGTGATCGGCAGGGCCCGGACGCGGGCGCCCGAGGCGTTGAAGATGGCGTTGCCGATGGCAGGCGCCACCACAGTCACCGCGGGCTCGCCGACGCCGGTGGCCTTCTCGCCATTGGCGATCACGGCGACCGCGACCTCCGGCACCTGGCTCATTCGCAAGGGCGTGTAGCCATCGAAGTTGGTCTGCTCGATGCCACCGTCCTTCAGCGTCGCCTTCTCGTACAGCGCCAGCGACAGGCCCCACAACGCCGCGCCCTCGACCTGGGCACGGATGTTGTCGGGATGCACCTGCGTGCCGACATCAGTCGCGACCGTGAGCTTCTTCACGGTCACTTCGCCCGACGGCGCCACCGCGACATGCGCGACGCAAGCGGTCCAGCTTGCGGTCGCACGTTCCTGCGACGACACGCAGGCGACGCCCATGCCTTCTCCCTTGGGGAGTTTCTTGGTGCCGTAGCCGGCAAGGCCCATCGCGGCCAGCAGCGTGTTGCGCAGCCGCTGCGCGCCGCCGTCGTTGTTGCCGGCACCGTCGAGCAGCGAGATGCGGTATTGCGCCGGATCCTTGCCGGCCGCGGCCGCGATCTCGTCGATCATGCTTTCGACCGCCCAGAAGGTCCAGCCCGGCGCCACCGAACGGAGCTGACCCGACGGAGTGGCGCTGTGCGCCATCTCGTTCTTGATCGCCCGCACGTGATGGTTGGGCACCGTGTAGAAGAAGTCCGACCCGTTCACCGTGAACGCATCGAGCGGCCCCTTCTTGTCGACCGAGGGCGACAGGAAGTCGGGGATACCCCAGCGCTGCGTCGGCCAGGCCGAGACCACGTCGTGGCTGAGTGCGACGAGCTTGCCGTCGCCGTCCACGCCGGCCTTCACTTTCTGGTAGGTGAGCGGACGCGAGAAATCCATCGTCATGTCGTTCTCGCGCGTGTAGATCACCTTCACCGGCTTGCCCACGGCCTTCGCCGCCTGCACCGCCGGCACCATCATGTCGGCGTCGAGCCTGCGGCCGAAACCGCCGCCGAGCCACATCTGGTGCATCACCACAAACTTCGGATCGATCCCGGCAGCACCGGCCGCAATCGCGCCGGAGCGCGTCGCGAACTGGTTGCCGGAATAGATGTGCAGGATGTCGCCCTTGAACTCCGCGGTGGCGTTCATCGGCTCCATCGGCGCGTGGATGTTGATGCTGGTGGTGTATTCCGCCTCCAGCACCTTGGCCGCTGTTCCGAGAGCAGCCGCGGGATCGCCGTCCTTGACGAAGAACTGGCCGGAATCATCGAGCTTCTGAAGCCGCTTGGCTTCATCGAGCAGCGACTCACTCGATACCTTTGCATTCGGGCCGCCGTCATAGCTGACCTTCAGCGCCGCCGCCGCCTTCTTGGCGTTGGCATAGGTGTTGGCGACCGCAACCAACCAGCCGGTCGTGGTCTGGGTCTTGTCGTCGAGGGTGACAGCCTTGATGAAGCCTGGCACCTTCTTCGCATCGGAGTCGTCGACCGATTTCACCGTGGCGCCGTAGCGCACCGGCGGCGTCACCACTGCGCCATAGACCATGCCCGGAATCATCACGTCGATGCCGTACTTCGCCGTGCCGTTGGTCTTGGAGGGAATGTCGATCTGCGGCACCGACACGCCGATCATGGTGTACTGTTCCGGCGCCTTCAGCTTGATCGCCTTCAGCTCGTCGGGCGTGAAGGTCTTGGTCGCCTTGCCGCTCTTCACGACATCGGCGAACGACATCTGCTTCTTCGACTTCGCATGCACGATCATGGAGTCGCGCACTGCGAGCTCGCCTGCCGGTACGCCCATCGCGGCGGCCGCACCTTCGGTCAACGCCATGCGTCCGGCAGCACCCGCCCGGCTCATCGCGTCGAAATTCATCATGGTCGACCAGCTGCCGCCGGTGATCTGTGCACCGAGGACCGGGTCGTTGAATTTTGGATCGTTGGAGGCGAGGTTGACCCGCATGTCGCTCCACTTGGCACCCAGCTCCTCGCAGACGATCTGCGCCATGGTGGAGGCGATGTGCTGGCCCATGTCTGCCTTGCCGCAGGTTACGGTGACCAGGCCATCGGGCGCGATCGCGTACCAGACGCTCGGCTCGAAATTGGCGGGAGCCGCAGCGAGTGCTTCGCCGACGCCGGGCACGCCGGCATATCCGAGCACGAGGCCGGTGGCGGCGGTGCCGACCAGGAAGGAGCGACGGCTGAGATCTGATGTCTCGGGGGTGATTTTTTTCACGTGATGGTTCATGTGGGCCTCCGCTCGTTGCCGGCGGCGGATGCGGTGCGCATCTCGGTGGCGGCGCGCATGATTGCCTTCTGGATCCGCGAATAGGTCATGCAACGGCAGAGATTGCCATCCATGTGGGCCACGACCTCTTCCTTGGTCGGATTGGCATTCTTCGCCAGCAGCGAGGCTGCCTGCATGATCTGCCCGGACTGGCAGTAGCCGCATTGCGGCACCTGCTCGGCAATCCACGCCTTCTGCAGGGGATGATCGCCCTTGGCGGAAAGACCTTCGATGGTGGTGATCTTCTTGCCGGCGACGTCGCCGACCATGGTCTGGCACGAGCGCACGGCTTCGCCGTTGACATGCACGGTGCAGGCACCGCACAGGCCGGCACCGCAGCCGAATTTCGTTCCGGTCATCTGCAATTGTTCGCGGATGGCCCAAAGGAGCGGCGTGTCGTTTGCCGCATCCACGGACATGCTCCGCCCGTTGATGGTGAGCGTTGGCATAGGCGTCTTCCCCTGCCGGTGCAATGAAGCCGCTTACGGCGGCAACTTGTGTAGCGGACACCCACCGGGTCGGCGGCCGCCTTGCCCGCAAGAATGATCGCGTTCGCGCGCGGAGGCAAATGCAATTTGGAATCAGTCGAAACTATCGCGGCGTCCGCTTGTTGTGCGATGCGACAACAGCGCTGACGCTAGCGACTGGACACAATTGAAGGTGCGCCAAGCATGGATGCCATCGCGACGAGGCAGTTTCCTCCGAGTAACCCAGCGGGCTAGAGTATGAAGTATGATGAAGTGAGATCGCCGATGCGGACATTCCTTCTCCCCTTGTGGGAGAAGGTGGCGCGCAGCCCCGGATGAGGGGTATCTATCCGCGAACTCACTGCGAGCTTCACTCGCGGAGAGATACCCCTCACCCGTCTCGCCGCTTTGCGGCGAGCCACCCTCTCCCACAAGGGGCTATGGGATTCCCGGATTTTGTTCTTGGTTAGCAAGAGCATATCCCTCGAGCGTAGCAGCGAGACGGTTCCAGCCGTCTCGCATGGTCTTTGG
>NZ_JBEPRF010000033.1:0-77306 GCF_040548225.1 Bradyrhizobium sp. S3.12.5 | reverse complement strand
GCTCCCGCCGCGGACCAGTCTTATAAGTGCGATTCGTCATGAATAGAATCGTACATCGATCCGGATTCGGGCGAGAACAATTCTTGCCCAGTCTCGAAGCGTGCCCACCATTCGATCCAAACCCAGAAAAGACGGTGGGCACGGCGCTTTGCGCCTTTGCCCACCCTACGAGAGCTTGCTAAGACGCAATTCTCATGCGTCTTTCCCTGACAACCTGGAACATCAATTCGGTGCGGCTGCGCATCGATCTGGTCGCGAAGCTTCTCAAGAGCGAGCGGCCGGACGTGCTGTGCCTCCAGGAGACCAAGTGCATCGACGACGCCTTTCCACTGAAGCGCTTCAAGCGGCTCGGCTACGAGCACGTCGCGCTGAACGGGCAGAAGGGTTATCACGGCGTCGCCATCGTCTCGAAGATTCCGTTTGAGTCCACTGATATCCGCACCTTCTGCGACAAGCTGGATTCGCGTCATATCTCGGTGTCGTTCGGCGAGAAGGCCAACATTGCAAAGCCGCTGGTGCTGCACAATTTCTACGTGCCCGCCGGCGGTGACATTCCCGATCCCGCGCTGAACGAGAAATTCGACCACAAGCTCCGCTTTCTCGACGAGATGAAGGCCTGCGAACCGCTGCATCCGCGCGGAGAGGATCGCCACATCCTGGTCGGCGATCTCAACGTCGCGCCGCACGAGAACGACGTGTGGTCGCACAAGCAGCTCCTGAAGATCGTCTCGCACACGCCGATCGAAACCGAAAAGCTCCAGGCCGCACTGCGCGCCGGCGAATGGGTCGACGTCGCGCGCGACCGCATCCCGCTGTCGGAAAAGGTCTATACGTGGTGGAGCTACCGTTCCGCCGACTGGACCGTCGGCGACCGCGGCCGCAGGCTCGACCACATCTGGGTCTCGCGCGCGCTGAAGGACGCTGTCAGCGATTTCAAAATCCTGCGTGATGCGCGAAGCTGGGAGCGACCGTCTGATCACGTGCCGGTGACGGTGACCCTGGACGTTTAGGCCTTCGGAGACGAGGATGGGCACGCTCGCGCCGTCAGAGCACTCAGAACCACCGGTTCGCGCATGGTGGAATTCGCGTTTCGTCGTGCCGGGATTGATGTTGCTGAGCACGATGCCCTTCTGGTTCGTGCACACGCCGCCGCTGATCGATTTCCTGGCCCATATCGGCCGCTACCATTTGCAGCTGCATCTGGCGGACTCGCCGGCGCTCCAGCAGAACTGGGATTTTCACTGGCAGCTGGTCGGCAATCTCGGCGTTGAATTGCTCATCGCTCCGCTGGCACCGATGCTCGGCGTCGAACGCGCCGCCTGGCTGATTGCGCTGGCGCTTCCGCTCCTCATGATCTCTGCGATCGGGCGTATCAGCCGGGCGCTGCATGGGGAGCTTACGCCTTTTGCCATCGCGGCCGCATGGTTCGCGATGTCCTATCCGTTCCAGCTCGGCTTCGTGAATTATTGGCTTGGCTGCTCGCTCGCGTTTCACGTTTTCGCATCCTGGGTCGAGACGACAGGGAAGAATGGCTCGGTGCTGCGCGCCGCGCTGTTCGCTGCGGCCGCCTCTCTGGTCTGGCTTGCCCACGCTTATGGCTGGGTCGTTCTGGTCGTCCTCGTCGGTGCCTTTGAGCTCTGCCGCGGCTGGACTCGCGCCCCGGCAGCGTGGCCTTCCATGGTGATGGTCATCCTGCGACGCGCCTGGCCCGTCATGATTCCCGCCGTGCTCATGATTGTCTGGCGGCAAGGCAATGGCGCCGCCTTGACGGGTCATTTCTTCGACATCGGCACAAAGATCCTTGGACTGGTATGGACGCTGCGCGACCAGAATGTCTGGCTGGATACGCTGAGCCTGCTGTTGGCGATTGGCCTGCTGTACTTTGGAATCCGCAGCCGCGCCGTCAGGGTGAACCCGCCACTGCTGGTCGGAGCAGCGAGCTTCCTCGTGCTGATCCTGCTGATGCCGGGCGAGATGTTCGGCGCGGTCTATGCCGATGTCCGGCTGTGGCCCATCTTTTTCATGATCGGCCTCACCGCCATCGCGCCCACCGACGGCATGCAGCGCGGCTCCGCCGTCATTGCCGGCACGGCGCTGACGGTTTTTGCGATACGGATCGTCGCCATGGCTGTCGGATTTGCGGCCTATGATTCCGGTTACGCGCAACATTTGCAGGCCCTGAAGGACGTCCCGCGCGGCGCGAGCATCGCGGTCCTGACAAGGCCGCCGACCTGCGAGCAATGGCGCGCACCGCGTGTCGCGCATCTGGGGTCGCTCGCCATCGTCCGGCGGGACGCCTTCGTCAATTCGCAATGGGATGCATCGGGTGGTCAACAGCTGCTGACACCCCTCCGTGCGCGCGGCACCGCGTTCAACGCAGATCCGTCTCAGTACATCGAGGTCGTCCCAGGCGACTGCGACGGCGATCTGAGCACTACGCTTGCGCAAAGGATCGCGCAGATTCCGCGCGATCGCTTCGACTATGTCTGGTTGCTCGACGTCGATGCGTCGCACCTGGCGGTCATGCCGGGACTGCGGCGGCTTTACCAGGACGACCGCAGCGCGCTGTATGAATTCGACTGAGGATGAAATCTGCGGGGCAGGGCCCGGCGAAATCCGCCGCGCTCAAGTGCTCAGCTTCGCACCGGCCATCAAGATATCGCTCGCGATCTGGCTGGAGCGAACCGCGAACTCGTCGCGAAGGCGGAGTGCGGCGGGAGGGTCGCTTTCGAGCACGCGCTGAAACAGGCTGCGCGCGACGCGGATGACGGAGGAATGCTCCAGCGCAACCGCGCCCGAGGGCCGCTTCATCGGCACGACCAGCGCGAGCTCGCCGATCAGCGTGCCGGGACCTGCGATCATCTCGGCGCCGGCGCCGTCATCGACGCGAAAGGCGCCGCGCTGGACCACGAAGCCGGCGTCGGCATCGTCGCCGAGATTGAACAGGATGTCGCCGCGGACGAAGTCACGCTGCTCGGAGCCGATCGCCAGCATGCGCAACGAGGCGTCTCCCAACAGGCGCAGTGTCGGGACCCGCTCGAGCAGCGCTACGTCGTCGTCGATTGACATTCAGATCCGAGGCTCAAGGGCACGCGATCTAAAACGATTCGCACGCCCCCCAAGCGTATCACGGCACCAGCTTGTAGCCACCGGCTTCCGTCACCAGGATCTCCGGATTGGCGGCGTCCTTCTCGATCTTCTGGCGGAGACGGTAGATGTGGGTTTCCAGCGTGTGGGTGGTGACGCCGGAATTGTAGCCCCAGACCTCCTGGAGCAGGGTCTCGCGCGAGACCGGCATCTGGCCGGCCCGGTACAGGAAGCGCAGGATCGCCGTTTCCTTCTCGGTGAGGCGGACCTTGCGCGCATTGGCGGCGGTCAGCATCTTGGAGCCGGGGCGGAAAGAGTAGGGGCCGACCGAGAACACCGCGTCCTCGCTGGCCTCGTGCTGGCGCAGCTGGGCGCGAATGCGGGCCAGCAACACGGCAAAGCGGAACGGCTTGGCCACATAATCGTTCGCGCCGGATTCCAGTCCTAAAATCGTGTCGGAATCGGTATCATGCCCCGTCAGCATGATGATCGGCGCCTTGAAGCCGCCCTTGCGCAGCGAGCGGACCACTTCGCGACCGTCGGTGTCGGGAAGGCCGACATCCATCAGCACGAGATCGGGGGCGTTGGCCTTTGCGGCGCTGGCGCCCTTGGCGCCAGTGTCGACGGCTGAGGCTTCAAATTCTTCGTGTAGCGATAGTTGCTCCACCAACGTGTCGCGCAGATCGGTATCGTCATCCACGATCAGGATCTTGCGGGCATTGGCCATGGGGGATCATCCTTTTGGGGTCGACCGGGCGCGCATGCATGCCGCACCCAACCGTGATGGGAAGTTTAAAGGTTGCCGTTTTTATTGTTGTTCGTGTTGAAGTAGTGGGCTGTTACCGATTCACAAGCCGGAATTACTCTAACCCAGAATAGCAGGGCGGACTGATGAATGTCCTGTAATGAATTCGACACTGCCCGTTCACATGAAAAATAATGCCAGTTCAAGCGCTTATCCTATGAATCGACGCTCCCGGCAGCTCTCGGCGATCCGCGTTAAGCCTGCCGCCGGCAATCCGCGGCGGGGCTGGCTGACAGCCGGACAGCTGACGATTCCGGTGGCGCTGGGCCGCGGCGGCATTCTGGCCAACAAGCGCGAGGGCGACGGTGGCACCCCCAGGGGCCATTTTCGGCCCCGACGGTTGTGGTGGCGGGGCGACCGGCACAGCCGGCCGCAGACTTTTTTACCGGCGCGAACCATCGGCGACACCGACGCCTGGTGCGAAGATCCCGGCGATCGCCACTACAACCAGTGGATCCGGCGCGGGGAGGGCGAGGGCGGCGACCGGCTCAAGCGCGCCGACCAGCTCTATGACTTCATCATCGAAATCGACCACAACACCCGGCCGCGCATCGCCGGCCGCGGCAGCGCAGTGTTTCTGCATCTGGCGCGCGACAATTTCGGCCCGACCGCGGGCTGCGTCTCCATGACCAAGGCGGCGATGCTGCAACTGCTGCGGCTGATAGGACCAAGAACAAAAATCATCATCGGGTGAGGGCACATGCTCGACCAGGATCAGATCGCCGCCGCCTCGCAGGTCCTCGTCCAGCATTGGCGTGACGGCAGCAAGCTTGACGCGCTCGAGACGCGGCTGCGGCCGCAGAGCCGCACTGACGGTTACGCCGTGCAGGCCGCGCTTGGCGGTCGAGTGTTCGGCTGGAAGATCGCCGCGACGAGCGAGGCCGGACAGAAGCACATCAATGTCGCAGGCCCGCTGGCTGGTCGCATCATGCGCGACACTGTGATCGCCGATGGCGGCACCGCATCGATGAAGGGCAACGCGATGCGCGTCGGCGAGCCGGAATTCTGCTTCCGCATGGGACGCGACCTGGCGCCGCGACCGGTGCCTTACAGTATCGACCAGGCGCTTGCCGCCGTCGACACGCTGCATCCCGCGATCGAGATCCCCGATTCGCGCTTCGCCGATTTTGCCAGCGTCGGCGAGGCGCAGCTGATCGCCGACAATGCCTGCGCGCATCTGTTCGTACTGGGTGCCGCGACATCAGCCAATTGGCGCGCGATGGATCTCGTCGAAGAGCGGCCGCAGATCACGTTGCGCGGCGAGCGCTATGTCGGTCACGGCAAGAACGTGCTCGGCGATCCCCGTGTTGCACTGACCTGGCTCGCCAACGAGCTGCGCGGACTCGGCATCACCTTGCGGGCAGGGGAGGTGGTGACGACAGGCACGTGCCATCCGCCACTGCCGATCCAGGCCGGCGATCACTTTGCGGTGGATTTCGGCGTGCTGGGGAAGGTGTCGGTGAGGCTCGCGTAGGTGCGGCGTACTCCGCCGTCGTTGCGAGCGCAGCGAAGCATTCCAGAATCTTTCCGCGGAGGGACTCTGGATTGCTTCGCTGCGCTCGCAATGACGAATGAGAGAGCTCGTGTTGGCTCCCAGCCCTCGCCAACGGCTATCACCGATGCCCGAAGATCGCGCTTCCCACCCGCACATGCGTGGCGCCGAGCATGATCGCGGTCGCATAATCCGCACTCATGCCCATCGACAAATTCTGCAAGCCATTGCGCGCGGCGATCTTGGCGGTCAGCGCGAAATGCGCCGCCGGCGGCTCCTCCACTGGCGGGATGCACATCAGGCCGGAGATCGTCAGCCCGTAGGTGTCGCGACAGCTCGCGAGGAAGGCGTCGGCCTCGCCGGGCGCGACGCCGGCTTTCTGCGGCTCCTCGCCGGTGTTGATCTGGACGAAGAGTTGCGGGTGCTTGTTCTGGGATTCGATTTCTTTGGCTAACGCCTGGCAAATGCTCGGACGGTCGACCGAATGGATGGCATCGAACAGCGCCACCGCCTCTTTCGCCTTGTTGGATTGCAGCGGCCCGATCAGATGCAGCGCGATGTCGGAGTAAACAGACGTTAACGCCGGCCACTTGCCTTTGGCCTCCTGCACGCGATTCTCGCCGAATACGCGCTGTCCGGCGCCGATAACGGGGATAATTGCATCTGCCGCGAAAGTCTTGGACACCGCGATCAGCGTCACGGAGGCACGATCGCGCCGCGCATCCTTGCAGGCGCGTGCAATCTCCGCTTCGACCGCGGCGAGCGCGCTTGGTGAATCGCCGGTTACCGGCGCGGCATTGGCTTCTGTCATGACGTCGATCAACTGCAGGAGTAACGGAGGTAGTTCCAATTTTACCAAGTTCAAGAAAGAGTTTTTGAACCCTTCGCTTTACCTTGCCCGCGGGGGCAGCGAAGATGGCAAACGTTAGTTTCAACCGCAAACGAGCAAAACTCAAGCAGGTCCTCGGCATCAGGGCCCGGCTTGCGTTGCTCGCGGTGATTCTGGTCGCGCCCTTGATGCTCGAGCGCATTCGTTCGCTCGAGGACACCCGCACCAAGCAGATTGCGCAGGCCACGGCCGAGTTCACCACGGTGGCACGGCATAGCGCCGACGCGCAACGCGAAGTGATCTCGTCGGTCGAGACCATCCTGAAATCGGAAGCCTTCATCCGCGCCTCCGCCGGCGGCGTCAGCAAGAGCTGCGACGTGCTGCGCGCGAGCCTGCCGACGAGCCTTCCCTGGATTCGCACGCTCCTGATCGCCGGCCAGGACGGCCGCATCCAGTGCGCGACCAACAATATGTATGTCGGCCTCGATCTCTCCGACCGGCCGTATTTCCAGCTGGCGCAGGAGACCGGCCGCTTCGTCCTGTCCGACTTCATCCTGTCGCGGCCCGTGCAGTCGCCGACCGTCATGGCGGTCTATCCGGTCTCCGCGTTCAGCGGCGTTGCCGATGCCGTCGTGCTCGCAACCGTCAACCTCGACTGGATGTCGAAGGTCATGAACAATCTCGGCGGCCGCGCCGGCATCACGGCGGTGCTGGTCGACAGCGCCGGCACCGTGCTGGCTGCGCCCGCCGACCAGCACAGCGCGGTCGGACGTCCGCTCGACAACATGCCGCTGATGTCGGCAATTGCCGACATGGCCTTGCGCTCCGACCAGGACGAAGGCTCGTTGTCGTTCCTCGCCGCCGATGGCTCACGCCGCGCGGTCAGCTACACCCGCATCGCCGGCACCAATGCCCGCCTGATCGCCAGCATCGACGAGGACAAGGTATCCGCGGCGGTCAGCCGCGACATCCGCACCGCCTATCTCCAGCTCGCCTTCGTCGTCGTGTTCGTGTTGCTCGGCGCGCTGATCGCCGCCGAGAAGCTGGTGATCAAGCCAATCGAGATGCTCGCGGACATGGCCAAGCGTCTCGGCGAGGGCGACCTGTCGGCCCGCGCGGCGCGCAACCGGCTGCCCTCCGAATTCGTGCCGCTGGCGCGCGCCTTCAACGCGATGGCCGCCCAGCTCAGCCAGCGCGAGCGCGAGCTGATCGCGAGCAACGACCGGCTGACGGTGATGGCCTCGATCGACATGCTGTCTGGACTTGCCAACCGCCGCGGTTTCCAGAGCCGGCTCGACTTCGAATGGATGCGCGCGCAGCAATATGGCAGCGAGCTCGCGCTGTTGATGATCGACGTCGATCATTTCAAGCTGTTCAACGACACCTACGGCCATCTCGAAGGCGATTCGTGCCTGACCCGGCTCGGCGAGTCGCTGTCCGGCATCGCGGGCGACACGATGGGCTTTGCGGCGCGCTATGGCGGCGAAGAATTCTGCCTGCTGCTGCCGAACACCGATGTGATGCGCGCGGTCGAGATCGGAGAACAAGTCCGCGCGGCAGTGCTGAAGCTTTGCCTGCCGCACATCACCTCCGCCCACATGGTGGTCACGGTGTCGATCGGCGTTGCGGCGACACGGCCGAACGAGGCCTTGCGTCCGGGCGACCTGATCGAAGCTGCTGACGCTGCGCTCTACGCCGCCAAGCATCGCGGCCGCAACAAGGTCGTCGAGCACGGCATTCTGCGGATAGAGGGCAGCCCCGCTGGAATCGCGATGGCGGGCTAGCGGTTATTGTTTGAGCATGATCTTTTCGGAAAACCGCTGCACACTTTTCCGGATCATGCTCTAGCCCACAGCCTCGGCGCGATCGAGCTCGCTCTCCGCACCCACCCCTTAATCCGATCCCAATCCCCTCATCCGCACTTTTGCGGAACAGCATTGCGGGGCGTGGCGTCCAGCGGCAACCCATTGACCGCCCGAGGACTTCTATGGCCTAGTCCGGCCAATTCAGCCGGCCGAAACCACGAAAACGCAACGATTCCATGACCTCCGAACGCTATAACGCCCGTGACGCCGAACCGCGCTGGCAACGCCAATGGGACGAACAGGCGATCTTCGTCTCGAAGAATGACGATTCGCGGCCGAAATATTATGTGCTGGAGATGTTCCCCTACCCGTCCGGGCGCATCCATATCGGCCATGTCCGCAACTACACGCTTGGCGACGTGCTGGCCCGCTTCATGCGCGCCAAGGGCTTCAACGTGCTGCACCCGATGGGCTGGGACGCCTTCGGCCTGCCGGCCGAGAACGCCGCCATCGAGCGCAAGGTTGCGCCGAAAGCCTGGACCTACGACAACATCGCCGCGATGAAGAAACAGCTCCGCTCGATCGGGCTGTCGCTGGACTGGTCGCGCGAATTCGCGACCTGCGATCCCGGCTACTACAAGCATCAGCAGAAGATGTTCCTGGACATGCTGGCGGCAGGTCTCGCCGAGCGCGAGAAGCGCAAGCTGAACTGGGACCCGGTCGACATGACCGTGCTCGCCAACGAGCAGGTGATCGATGGCCGCGGCTGGCGTTCGGGTGCCGTTGTCGAACAGCGGGAAATGAGCCAGTGGGTCTTCAAGATCACGAAGTACGCGCAGGAATTGCTGTCCGCGCTGGACGGGCTCGACCGCTGGCCCGACAAGGTGCGGCTGATGCAGCGCAACTGGATCGGCCGCTCTGAAGGCCTGCTGATCCGCTTCGCGTTGGATCAAGTGACCACGCCTGCCGGCGAGAGCGAGCTGAAGATCTTCACGACGCGCCCCGACACGCTGTTCGGCGCGAAATTCATGGCGATCTCGTCGGATCATCCGCTGGCGCAGGCGGCAGCCGCGAAGAACCCCGAGCTTGCGCGGTTCATTGCCGACATCAAGAAGATCGGCACCGCGCAGGAGATCATCGACACCGCGGAGAAGCAGGGTTTCGATACCGGCATCCGCGCGGTGCATCCGTTCGATCCGAGCTGGAAGCTGCCGGTCTATGTCGCCAACTTCGTGCTGATGGAATACGGCACCGGCGCGATCTTCGGCTGCCCCGCGCATGACCAGCGCGACCTCGATTTCGTCAACAAGTACAATCTCGGCAACACGCCGGTGGTGTGCCCCGAGGGCCAGGATCCCAAGACATTCGTCATCACCGACACGGCCTATGACGGTGACGGCCGCATGATCAATTCGCGCTTCCTCGATGGCATGACCATCGAGCAGGCGAAGGAGGAAGTTGCAAAACGCCTGGAAAGCGAGCTGCGCGGCAACACGCCGGTCGGTGAGCGTCAGGTCAATTTCCGCCTGCGCGACTGGGGCATTTCGCGCCAGCGCTATTGGGGCTGCCCGATTCCCGTCATCCACTGTCCGACGTGCGACGTGGTGCCGGTCCCGGATGCCGACCTACCGGTGGTGCTGCCGGAGGATGTGAGCTTCGACAAGCCGGGCAACGCGCTCGATCATCACCCGACCTGGAAGCACGTCACCTGCCCGAAATGCGGGGCCAAGGCGTTGCGCGAAACCGACACCATGGACACCTTCGTGGATTCGTCCTGGTATTTTGCGCGCTTCACCGATCCCTGGAACGAGAACGCGCCGACGACGCCTGCGGTCGCCAACCGGATGCTGCCGGTCGACCAGTATATCGGCGGCGTCGAGCACGCGATCCTGCATCTGCTCTACAGCCGCTTCTTCACCCGCGCAATGAAGGCGACCGGGCACATCGCGCTGGACGAGCCGTTCGCCGGCATGTTCACGCAAGGCATGGTGGTGCACGAGACCTACCAGAAGGCCGACGGCACCTGGGTGCAGCCGGCCGAGGTGAAGGTCGAGGTTGGCGGCAACGGACGCCGCGCGACGCTGCTTGCGACCGGCGAGGACATCCAGATCGGCGCGATCGAGAAGATGTCGAAGTCGAAGAAGAATACGGTCGACCCCGACGACATCATCGCGACCTACGGCGCCGATGTCGCCCGCTGGTTCATGCTGTCGGACTCTCCGCCCGACCGCGACGTGATCTGGAGCGACGAGCGCGTCCAGGGCGCCTCGCGCTTCGTGCAGCGCCTGTGGCGGCTGGTGAACGACTCGGTGGAACTCGGCAAGATCGCGCCGGCGACCCGGCCGGCCGCCTTCGGTCCGGACGCGGCCGCCTTGCGCAAGGCCGCCCACGGCGCGCTCGACAAGGTCACGACCGGCGTCGAGCGGCTCCACTTCAACGTCTGCCTCGCCCATATCCGTGAATTCACGAATACGTTCTCGGAGGTGCTGCAGCGCCCCGGCCAGCCAGCCGCTGACCTCACTCCAGATTTGGCTTGGGCAATCCGGGAAGCCAGCCAGATCCTGGTTCAGCTGTTCTCCCCGATGATGCCGCACCTGGCCGAGGAGTGCTGGCAAGTCTTGTTTCAAAATGGTCTGGGCCAGCCCGGGCTGGTTTCCGAGGCCAATTGGCCGCAAATCGAACGCGATTTGCTGGTCGAAGACAGCGTGACCCTGGTGGTTCAGGTCAACGGCAAGAAGCGGGGTGAGGTCACGGTTGCAACAGCGGCCCAGAATCCGGAAATCGAGGCTGCCGCTTTGACCCTCGATGCTGTAAAGCTGGCGCTGGACGGCAAGCCCGTCCGCAAGGTGATCATCGTCCCCAAGAGGATCGTGAATGTTGTCGGCTAGGATCCGTATCGCAGCCCGCTTGCTGGCGGTCGCCGCATTGGCGGCGCTGACGGCTGGCTGTTTCCAGCCGATGTATGCCGAGCATACCGACGGCACCCCCGGCTTGCGCGAGAAGCTGATGGGCGTCGAGCTCCCGCCGATCGACAAGGCGAACGCCTCGCGTGAAGCCCGGGTCGGGGTCGAGGTCCGCAACGCGCTGGCGTTCAAGCTTTACGGCTCGGCCACGGGCATGCCGCCGACCCACCGCCTGGTGATCCGCTTCACCTCCAGCAAGTCGTCCCTGATCGTCGATCCCGCCACCGGCCTGCCGAACAGCGAGAATTACGGCATCGACTGCCAGTACAATCTGATCGAGGTTGTGACCGGCAAGTCGGTGATGACCGGCACGACGTTCTCGCGCGTGTCCTACGACATGCCCGGCTCCTACCAGCGCTTCGCCCGCAACCGTGCGGTGCGTGATGCCGAGGATCGTGCCGCCAACGAGATCGCCGAGAACATCAACACCCGGCTCGCCGCGTTCTTCACCGCAGGCACTTGAGCTTGCTTCCTGGCATGACGATCTAGGTCATGGTCGCACTGCGCGGAAAAGAGATCGATGCCTTCCTCGCCCGCCCCGATGCGGGCCGCCCGATCATCCTGCTCTATGGTCCCGATGCCGGCCTCGTGCGCGAGCGCGCCGATGCGCTGATCGCCTCTGGGGTCGATGATCCCAATGATCCATTCTCGCTGGTCAAGCTCGATGGCGACGAGCTCTCCGCCGAGCCTTCGCGCCTGGTCGACGAGGCCATGACCGTGCCGCTGTTCGGCGGTCGCCGCGCCATTCGCATCCGCGCCGGCTCGCGCAGCTTTGCCAGCGGCGTCGACACGCTGGCTGAGATGCCGGTGAAGGATTGCCGCATCGTGATCGAGGCCGGCGAGCTGCGCCCGGAGTCCCCGCTGCGCAAGGCCTGCGAGAAGGCGAAGACCGCCGTGGCGATCGGCTGCTATCCCGACACCGAGCGCGACCTGGCAAAACTGATGGAGGATGAGCTCCGCATCGCCAATTTGCGCATCGCCAAGGATGCCCGCGCCGCGCTGATGTCGTTCCTCGGCGGCGACCGCCAGGCCTCGCGCAACGAGCTGCGCAAGCTCACGCTCTACGCCCACGGCAAAGGCGAGATCACGCTGGATGACGTGATGTCCGTCGTCGCCGACGCGTCCGAACTGAAGCTCGATCCGATCGTCGACGGTGCCTTCGCCGGCCGGCCCGATATCGTCGAGACCGAATTCGCAAAAGCCATGATCGCCGGCACCTATCCCGGCGTAATCATCTCGGCGGCACAGCGCCAGGCGGCATGGCTGCACAAATCCGCGCTCGCGATTGCCGACGGCACGCCGGCCTCCGCGGTGCTCGACGGCGGATATCCGCGGCTGCATTTTTCACGAAAGCCTGCGGTCGAAACCGCGCTGCGCAATTTCAGCGTGGCAAGGCTCGCCGGCATCATCGAGCAGCTCGCAACCGCCGCGCTCGACACCCGCAAGCAATCGACGCTGGGCGCCGCCATCGCCCAGCGCACGCTGATGGCTATCGCCGCGAACGCGAAGCGACGGGGCTAATTAGGACCGCGCTCTCTCCCGTCATTGCGAGGAGCTCTTGCGACGAAGCAATCCAGAATCCGTCCGCGGAGAGATTCTGGATTGCCTCGCTTCGCTCGCAATGACGAGTGGGGAGAGTTGCGCGTCCTACCAACATTGAAGGTGAATTACAGCGCGCCCTTCGCCAGCCGCTTCATCACCTCGTCGAGCTGATCGAGGTTGCGGTAGTTGATCTGGACCGAGCCGCCGGGATCGCGATGACTGACGGTAACCTTGAGGCCGAGCGCGTCGCTGACGCGCTTCTCCAGATCGATCGTATCAGGATCCTTTTCCTTGCCCGCGGTCGTGCGCGCCTTTTGCGGCTTGCGCTCCGGCACGCCCTCTTCATGCGCGAGCGCCTCGGCCTGGCGAACGTTGAGGCCCTCCGCGACGATACGCTTGGCGGCGGCGAGCGGATCGGGCACGCTGATCAGCGCGCGGGCGTGACCGGCGGTCAGCTCGCCGCTCGCGATGAAGGCCTGCACCTCGGCCGGCAGTTTTGTCAGTCGCATCATGTTGGCGACGTGGCTGCGGCTCTTGCCGACGACTCTTGCGATGTCGTCCTGGCTGCGTTTGAACTCATTGGCGAGTGCGTGATAGCCCTGCGCCTCTTCCATCGGGTTGAGGTCTTCGCGCTGCACGTTCTCGACGATCGCGAACTCCAGCGCATCGCTGTCGCTGATGTCGACCGGCACGATCGGCACTTCATGCAGGCCGGCCATCTGCGAGGCGCGCCAGCGCCGCTCGCCGGCGATGATCTCAAAGCGATCCTGCGCGCCCTTCACGGGGCGCACCACGATCGGCTGGATCACGCCGTGCTGCTTGATCGATTCGGAGAGCTCCTTGAGCTCGGTGTCCGAAAAGGTGCGGCGCGGGTTGCGCGGATTGGCCTTGATGAATTCGATCGGCACCTTGCGCTGCGCGCGCGGCCGGTCGACGTGCTGAGCTTCGCCGCCGACATCGCCGATCAGACTCGCAAGACCTCGGCCCAATCGCGAACGTGCTTCGTCGGCCATCGCCAGCTCCCTTGGATTCACGCTGCAGCACTCCAGAACTGAATTTCGAATCGTAGGGCGGGTTAGCGAAGCGTAACCCACCATTGGTTTGTTCGCGGCGGCAGAATGGTGGGTTACGCCTTCGGCTAACCCACCCTACGGCAACGTCAATGCGTCGTCCGCAGCTCGCGCTCGCGCTGGATCACTTCGGTGGCGAGCCGCAAGTACGCTTCGCTGCCGACGCATTTGAGATCGTAGACCAGCACCGGCTTGCCGTAGGACGGCGCTTCCGAGATGCGCACGTTGCGCGGGATCATGGTCTTGTAGACCTTCTCGCCCATGAACTGGCGGACGTCGGCGACGACCTGGTTCGAGAGGTTGTTGCGCGAGTCGAACATGGTCAGCACGATGCCGTGGATCGACAGGTTCGGGTTGAGCGTCGAGCGCACCTGCTCCACCGTCTGCAGCAATTGCGACAGACCTTCGAGTGCGAAGAATTCGCATTGCAGCGGCACCAGGATCGCATCCGACGCAGCCATCGCGTTGACCGTGAGCAGGTTGAGCGACGGAGGGCAGTCGATCAACACGTAGGTGTAGTCGGCCTCCGGCGAGACGTTGTTGTTGAGCGCGCCGATCGCGTCGCGCAGCTTGAAGGCGCGGCCGGGCGTGGTGCCAAGCTCGAGCTCGAGGCCCGAGAGATCCATGGTCGAGGGCGCGATGTGCAGCCGCGGCACCGCGGTCGAGACCACCGCTTCGCGCAAGCTGGATTCGCCGATCAGCACGTCATAGGTCGAGCACGAGCGGTTGCGGCGATCGATGCCGAGACCGGTCGAGGCGTTACCCTGCGGATCGAGATCGACGATCAAAACGCGCTCGCCGATCGCTGCGAGCGCCGTGCCGAGATTGATCGCTGTGGTTGTTTTTCCCACTCCGCCCTTCTGATTCGCCAGCGCCAGGATGCGCGGGGGACCATGCGGGACCTCGGCGGTCTGGTCTTGCTGCGGCTCGTCAATCACGGTCATCGAAATTTCCCCAACCCCTGAACGTTCACCCGGGCCGTTCGACTGAAGTCAGCTCGACGATCCAACCGTCACCGGTCCGGCTTTGGTAGAGCTGCGGCTGAATATTCCAATATTTAGCGGCGTCGGTCAATTCAGCCTCTACATCTTGACCCTTGAGAAACAGCGCTTTTGCGCCCTGGCGCATCAGCGGCTCCGCAAAGCCGATGAGCTGATGTAGCGGAGCCAGCGCACGGGCGGTGACGCAATCGACGGGGCCGGTGATTCTATCCACATTATCCCCGATCTCAGCGAGATGTACGACCCCCGGAGATGCGGTGACGCGAATGGCTTCACGCAAAAAGGCGGCTTTCTTGGCGATTCGCTCGACGAGGTGGACGCTGGCGCCCGGTGTCCCCGCCATGGCGCAGGCCAGCACGACGCCGGGAAAGCCGCCACCGCTGCCGAGATCGGCCCAGCGTTTAGCTGACGGCGCGAGATCCACGAGCTGTAGCGAGTCGGCGATATGCCGGGTCCAGAGCCGCGGCAGAGTCGAGGGCGCGACCAGATTGGTCTTGGCCTGCCATTCCCGCAGCAGCGCGATGTAGCGATCGAGCCGCACCTCCGTTTCATGTGAAACGGGCGCGAGCTTCAACGCCTCACGCTTGTCGGCGGCGATGATGGCGTCGAGCGCCTGATCGTTGGCGTTGGCCTTGTCGATCTTCGGCTTGGTCGATGCCGGCTCGGATCGACGAGCCGCGCCCTCACCTGCTCCGGGTCGTCGGGTTAGCGGTTTGTCCCCGCCCGGTCCGCGCTGTTTCACGTGAAACGCCTATGCGATTGCCTTGGAAGTTACCTTGGAAGTCACATTGGTACTCTTGCGCGCCTCGCGGCGGAGATAGGCCGCGAGGATGCCGAGCGCCGCTGGCGTCATGCCGTCGATCCGGCCGGCTTGGCCGACCGTGAACGGCCGCGCCTTCTCCAGCTTGGCGCGGACCTCGTTGGAGAGACCCGGAACCTGCTGGTAGTCGACCTCCGACAGCACCATCCCCTCGTCGCGGCGGAAGGCTTCGACGTCGGCGGTCTGGCGCTCCAGATAGACGTCGTACTTGGCGTCAATCTCGAGATGGGTGGCGATGACGGGATCAATGGAGGACAGTTCCGGCCAAATCGTGCGGATCTGGCTCCAGCCGATATCCGGGTAGGCCATCAGCTCGAAGGCCGAGCGGCGCTGGCCATCCCGGTTTAGGGACAGTCCGTGCTTGATCGCCTCGTTCGGGGTGATGGTGAGCGACTTCGACAGCGTCCGCGCCGCGTTCAGGGCATCCATCTTGGCGCGATGATGCCGGGTCCGGGCACTGCCGACACAACCCAGCGCAATGCCCTTCTCGGTCAGGCGCTGATCGGCATTGTCCGCCCGCAGGGTCAGCCGGTATTCGGCCCGCGAGGTGAACATCCGATAGGGCTCGCTGATCCCGCGGGTGACGAGGTCGTCGATCATGACCCCGAGATAGCCATCTGCACGGTCAAACACCGTCAGTGCAGCCCCACTGGCAGACAGTGCCGCGTTGAGACCGGCTACGATGCCCTGCCCGGCGGCCTCTTCGTATCCCGTCGTGCCGTTGATCTGCCCGGCCAGGAAGAGACCACGCAGACGCTTGGTCTGGAGGGTCGGATCGAGTTCGCGGGGATCGACGTGGTCATACTCGATGGCATAGCCCGGTCGGACCATCTTCACCCGCTCCAAACCGGGGATGCTGGCGAGGATCGCGAGCTGGACCTCCTCCGGCAGCGAGGTCGAGATGCCGTTGGGATAGACGGTGGTGTCGTCGAGCCCTTCCGGCTCCAGGAAGATCTGATGGCCATCGCGATCGCCGAAGCGGACGATCTTGTCCTCGATCGAGGGGCAATAGCGCGGACCGGAGCTCTTGATCTGGCCGGAGTACATCGGAGAGCGATGGACATTGGCCCGGATCACCTCGTGGGTGGCGGCCGTCGTCCGGGTGATCCCGCACTGGATCTGTGGGGTCGTGATCCGCTCGGTCATCACCGAGAACGGCTCCGGCGGCTCGTCTCCGGGCTGCATCTCGACCGCGGACCAGTCGATGGTGGAACCATCCAGACGGGGCGGCGTCCCGGTCTTCAAGCGTCCAAGGGTGAAGCCGGCGCGCTCAAAGGAGGCGGAAAGACCCATTGCCGGGGCCTCGCCGACGCGGCCGGCGGGCCAGTTCTTCTCGCCGAGATGGATCAGACCGCGGAGGAATGTGCCGGTGGTGATGACGACAGCCCCCGCCCGGAGCACCCGACCGTCGGCCAGGCGCAGTCCGGTGACCTGGCCATCGACCACGATCAGCTCATCCGCCTCGCCTTCGATGACGGAAAGGCCCTCGGTCTCCCGGATCGCGGCCTGCATCGCGGCCGCATAGAGCTTTCGGTCGGCCTGAGCCCGCGGACCGCGGACCGCCGGACCCTTCCGGCGATTGAGAACGCGGAACTGGATGCCGCCGGCATCGCCGACCCGCCCCATCAGGCCATCGAGTGCATCGACCTCGCGGACCAGATGGCCCTTGCCGAGACCGCCGATGGCGGGATTGCAGGACATCGCGCCCACGGTGGAGAAATGGTGCGTCACCAGAGCCGTCGTCGCGCCCATGCGAGCGGACGCAGCCGCGGCTTCACAGCCGGCGTGGCCACCGCCAATCACGATGACGTCGAAACTCTCTTGCTCTGGTCGCATGTGCGGACTTTTAGCTCAGCGGCAGGAAAGCCGGAAGTAGAAACTGGGCGAGGTGGCTGTTTCACGTGAAACGGGGTCGCGGAGAGAGCCGGCGCGGCTCCGCGAAAACAACCCCATGCACAGTAGGAAGTGCGCTGGGATGGCTATTGTTTCACGTGAAACGCGAGCACCCGGCGGAACTGCGGACGGCGCGCGAGCCAAGAGGAGTGTGTTTCACGTGAAACCCTGAAACCCAAGTAACGGAACAAGGGCTAGTTCTACACTAAAGAACTAGAGCTACTTTCCGATACAGAATTTCTGGAAAATGGCGCCAAGGACGTCCTCGACGTCCACCCGGCCGAGCAGCCGGCCCAGGGCATAGGCGGCAGCTCGCAGCTCTTCGGCGGCGAGCTCTTCGCCCTCTTCTACAAGCTCCAGACTCCGGCGCAAGCTGTCTGACGCCCGGGCCAACAGATCTCGTTGCCGGGCCCGGGTCACCAATGCTCCCTCGGTGGTACCGATGAAGTCAGCCGCGAATTTGACGAGGGCCTCGACCAGCTCTGGAATGCCGTCGCCCCGGCTCGCCGAGATCCCGAACTCGCCGGGCGACCCTGCGCCCGCGAGGTCGATCTTGTTGCGCACGATCCAGACCTGGCCGCCGGACGGATCGACGGCGCGCGTTCCCTCCACCAGCCACAGCACGAGGTCGGCGTCTTCGGCCCGCGCCCTCGCCCGGCGCACGCCTTCCTGCTCGACGGGATCATCTGTCTCGCGAATGCCGGCGGTGTCGATGATCGTGACGGGATAGCCATCGAGATCCAGCTGCACCTCGATTACATCACGCGTGGTGCCGGCGTGGGGCGACACGATCGCGACCTCGCGGCGCGCGAGCTGATTCATCAGCGTCGACTTGCCGACGTTCGGCTCGCCTGCGATCGCAACCACCAGGCCGTCGCGCAAGCGTTCAGAATGTCCCTGTGCCGCAAGGACTTTTGTAATTTCATCGTGCAGCGCCTGGATCGCTTTCACGGCCGGCGCCATCAATTCCGCGGGCACGTCGCCCTCGTCGGAAAAATCGATGCCCGCCTCGATCAGCGCCGACGCCTCGATGATGCGCTCGCGCCAGTCGCGTGCGCGGTCGCCGAGCAGGCCTTGCAACTGCCGCAGCGCCTGGCGGCGCTGGCGATCGGTGTCGGCGTGGATGAGATCGTCGAGACCCTCGGCCTCGGTGAGATCGAGCTTGCCGCTCTCGAACGCGCGCCGCGTGAACTCACCGGGCTCGGCGGCGCGCGTATTCGGAATTTTGGAAATAGCAGCAAGGAGCGCGGCCAGCACCGCGCGGCCGCCGTGGACGTGGAATTCGGCGACGTCCTCGCCGGTCGCAGTCCCCGGCCCCGGAAACCAGAGCACGACCGCATCGTCGATCGGTTGGTCCGCGCCGTCCCGAAGCAGCCGGCGACTGGCCTGTCTCGGCGCCGGCAACTTGCCTGCGAGCGTCGTCAGCACCAGGCCGGCCTGCGGGCCTGAGACGCGCACCATGGCGATTGCGCTCGGCGGACGGCCGGACGACAGCGCAAAGATGGTCTGGTCTCGCGGGTGCATGGCCTATTTGTCCGGCTCGACGGAAAAAGGCAAACGGCCCGTTCTCGGGCGACCGCAACCCGTGTTGCTGCATCCCAACCCGCAGCAACGACCATATTGCACCGCAACATAACCGCAGCGCTTTGCTGCTGCAAAAAAAGCCTTCGCGCACCAGGTCGGCTAAGGAGAAGTCAAGTATTATTCAGATATATCAATAGGCTAAGACAGACTTGGCTCCGACGCCGATCCCACCGTAATGCTGCGCAATCGCTGCAGCAAAGCCGCACAAAAAAGGGCGCCCGAAGGCGCCCTTAAAGCTCTTGATGCACCCTGGCTCAGGTGTTCATCTCAGGTGTTCATGGAATCGAAGAACTCCGAATTGCTCTTTGTCGAGCGCAGCTTGTCGAGCAGGAAGTCGATCGCGTCCATGGTGCCCATCGGGTTCAGGATGCGGCGGAGCACGTACATCTTCTTCAACACCTGATTGTCTGTGATGAGCTCCTCCTTGCGGGTGCCGGAGCGCGAGATGTCGATGGCCGGGAAAGTGCGCTTGTCCGAGACCTTGCGGTCGAGGATCAGTTCCGAGTTACCGGTGCCCTTGAACTCTTCGAAGATGACCTCGTCCATGCGGCTGCCGGTATCGACCAGCGCGGTCGCGATGATGGTCAGCGAGCCGCCCTCCTCGATGTTGCGGGCGGCACCGAAGAAGCGCTTCGGGCGCTGCAGCGCGTTGGCGTCGACACCGCCGGTCAGCACCTTGCCGGATGACGGCACCACGGTGTTGTAGGCGCGGCCCAGACGCGTGATCGAATCGAGCAGAATGACGACGTCGCGGCCGTGCTCGACCAGACGTTTTGCTTTTTCGATCACCATCTCGGCGACCTGGACGTGACGCACGGCCGGCTCGTCGAAGGTCGACGACACGACCTCGCCCTTCACCGAGCGCTGCATGTCCGTGACTTCTTCCGGACGCTCGTCGATCAGCAGCACGATCAGATAGCATTCGGGATGGTTGTGCGTGATCGAATGCGCGATATTCTGCATCAGCACGGTTTTACCCGTGCGCGGCGGCGCGACGATCAAAGCGCGCTGGCCCTTGCCGATCGGGGCGACGATGTCGATCACCCTTGCAGACAAGTCTTTTCGCGTCGGATCGTCGATTTCCATGCGGAAACGCTGATTCGGAAACAGCGGCGTGAGGTTGTCGAAATTGACCTTGTGCTTGGCCTTTTCCGGGTCCTCGAAATTGAGTGTGTTGACCTTCAGCAGCGCAAAATAACGCTCGCCCTCTTTCGGGCTGCGAATGTGGCCTTCGATGGTGTCGCCGGTGCGCAGGCCGAAACGGCGGATCTGCGAGGGCGAGACGTAGATGTCGTCCGGGCCCGGCAGGTAGTTGGCATCGGGCGAGCGGAGGAAGCCGAAGCCGTCGGAGAGCACCTCGACGACGCCCTCGCCGACGATGTCGGTCTCGGCCAGCGCAAGCTGCTTGAGGATGGCGAACAGCAGCTCCTGCTTGCGCATGGTGCTGGCATTCTCGACCCCGTTCTCTTCCGCGAACGAGACAAGCTCGGCCGGCGTCTTCGACTTGAGGTCCTGAAGTTTAATTTCCCGCATTGGGGTGGTCCTGTGGGGTAACCTTGGGAGGGGGTGCGAGGAGGCTCTGAAATGCGGACGCGAGAAGGTAAGGTCCGCAGGTCTGGCAAGGAGAGCGCCGGTGGGGGCTTCAAACCTGATGCGGTGTCCGGCCTCTGGAAAGCTCGGACCAACCACATCCGCCTGCGTTGGGTGGGATATCGCTAATATAGAAAATCGCTTGTCACTCCGCAAGCCGAAGCGCTGAGCGATCATTCACGATTCCTGCCTAGAACGGCTTCACGATCACCATGATGACGATCATGATCATCAGGACGGTCGGCACCTCATTGATAATCCGGAAGAATTTCTGGCTGTGCGGGCGCTTGTCGGCGGCGAATTGCTTGAGCCAGCGGGAAAAAAAGCCGTGGGCGGCGGACATCGCCAGCACCAGTGCCAGTTTTACGTGCAGCCAGCCGAAAGTGAACCAATGGCCGGCCCAGGCGAGGTAGAGCCCGGCGAGCCAGGTGACGATCATGGCGGGGTTGATGATCGCCTTGAGCAGACGGCGTTCCATGACCTTGAACGTTTCCGACTGCTTCGAGCCGATCTCGGCCTCACAGTGATAGACGAACAGCCGCGGCAGATAGAGCATGCCGGCCATCCATGAGATGACCGCGATCACGTGCAGCGCCTTGATCCAGAGGTAGACGTCTTCAAACATGTCCGGCGTCCGCCTTTGCGCCCAGCCGTCCGGCGGTCTGGGGATAGTAAGAACTCGTTAAGGTCTCACCTGCACACATATCTCTCTGGAGCGCCCTTCTCCAATAAAGAATCTTAGATTCTTAAGGTTTGAGTCTGAGTGACGGTGGATTGGACTCACACAATGCCGTCCGCCACTTCGCAGACGCTTGTTCACATCCATCAACATGTCCAATGCGGTTCCTGCCTGACCCGATAAGTCACCCGGGCTCAAAGGCTTGCGCGTTTTGATCCGCAGTTTATCAAGGGACTTGTCCGCGCAATCCCGTTTCCCTCTCGGAAGGCTCCCAAACTTGTTCCGATGGGCAGTGGTGTGAAGAAAATTGGCACTTGTCCCGCCCCTGGTGTCGCGCAACCCTTTCCGAGCGGTTAAGGTCCACAGAAATCCACAAACCACACCGCCTTCATACAAAGAGTTTTTGTGCCGACCTCGAACAATTATTTCCATCTGCACCTCGTCTCGGACTCCACCGGTGAGACCCTGATCACGGTCGCTCGCGCCGTTGCCGCGCAGTACGCAAACGTCACGCCGGTCGAGCATGTCTATCCGCTGGTGCGCAGCCAGAAGCAGCTCGATCGCGTGCTCGACGAGATCGAGGAAGCGCCTGGCATCGTGCTGTTCACGCTGCTGGAGAAAGACCTGGTCTCCCGGCTCGAGGACAAGTGCAAAAACATCAACGTTCCGAGCCTCTCGATCATCGGCCCGGTCATGCAGTTGTTCGAAGCCTATCTCGGAGCAGCGACCACGGGTCGCGTCGGCGCGCAGCACGTGCTCAATGCCGAATATTTCAAGCGCATCGACGCGCTGAACTACACGATGATCCACGATGACGGCCAGCACGTCGACGGGCTCGAGGAGGCCGACGTCGTCCTGGTCGGTGTGTCCCGCACCTCGAAAACGCCGACGTCGATCTACCTCGCCAACCGCGGCATCCGCACCGCCAACGTGCCGCTGGTTCCGGGCATTCCCGTACCGGCGCAACTGGAGACGCTGACCCGGCCGCTGGTGGTAAGCCTGCACGCGACGCCGGAACGTCTGATCCAGATCCGTCAGAACCGCCTGCTCTCGATGGGAGCCGAATCCGGCAGCGACACCTATACCGACAGGCAGTCGGTCACCGAGGAGGTCGCGTTTGCGCGCAAGCTGAGCGCCAAGCATGACTGGCCGCTGCTGGACGTCACGCGGCGCTCGATCGAGGAAACCGCGGCGGCGATCATGAAGCTCTATAGCGATCGCCAGCGCAACCGGCCATCTGAATAGTCTGCCATCTGAATAGCCTTGGGAATAGTTCTCGAAAATGGGTCTGTGGCGCGGCAAAACTCCGTTGATCCTGGCCTCGCAGAGCGGCGCACGAAAGATGCTGCTGGCGAACGCCGGGCTCGAATTCGAGACCGTTTCCGCTGACATCGACGAGCGCGGCATTCAGGCTGCGTCAAAACTTTCAAACCCGCGCGAAATCGGCCTGCTGCTCGCGTGCGAGAAGGCCAAGGCGGTTTCGGCCCATCGTCCCGGAAGTTATGTGATCGGCGCCGATCAGACGCTCGCCCTCGGCGACCGTCTCTTCAACAAGCCTGCCGGTCGCATTCAGGCGCTGGCACAATTGCGCGATCTCGCCGGCCATAGCCACGAGCTGAATTCGGCCGTCGCGGTGGCCCGTGACGGCAGGATTGTCTTCGAGGATGTGTCGGTCGCCCGCATGACCATGCGGCAGATGTCCGAGGGCGAACTTTCGGCCTATCTCGACGCCGCCGGCGATGCCGTCACCACGAGCGTCGGCGCCTATCAGCTCGAAGGCCTCGGCATCCATCTGTTCGAGCGCATCGAGGGCAACCATTTCACCATTCTCGGCCTGCCGTTGCTGCCGCTGCTTGCGTTCCTGCGGCGTGAGCGGCTCATTGCGGTGTAACTGACAGGGATGGCTTTGCGCTGATGCGGATTCTCGGACTGACCGGCTCGATCGGTATGGGCAAATCCACCACCGCAAAATTGTTCGCGGAGGCTGGCGTGCCCGTCTACGACGCCGATGCCGCCGTTCATCAGCTGTATGAGGGCGAGGCCGCGCCTGCGATCGAGGCCGCCTTCCCCGGCACCACCGCGAACGGCAAGGTCGATCGTCCCAAACTGTCGGCGCGCGTTGTGCACGATCCGGCCGCGATCAAGCAGCTCGAGCAGATCGTCCATCCCATGCTCGGCGCCTCCCGGCAAAAATTCTTTGCCGATGCGGAAGCCGCCAAGGCGCCGGTTGTGGTTCTCGATATACCGCTGCTGTACGAGACCGGCGGCGAGAAGCGCGTCGACGCCGTCGTCGTGGTCTCGACCTCGCCGGAACTGCAGCGCGAGCGTGTGCTGGCGCGGGGAACCATGGATGAGACCAAGCTCGACGCCATCATCGCCAAGCAGATGCCGGACGCTGAAAAACGCAAGCGGGCCGATTTCGTCGTGGATACCTCACACGGACTGGAGCCGGTGCGCGCGCAAATCACGCACATCCTGGCCGAGGTCGTTAAGATGCCGCAGCGGCGAGCCTGATTCGCCGACTTACAAGGCTTCTTGCACGGCACCTCAAAATCATGCGTGAAATCGTTCTCGATACCGAAACCACCGGCCTCGATCCGCTCCGCGGCGATCGGCTGGTCGAAATCGGCTGCGTCGAGATATTTAACCGCATGCCGACGGGACAGACGTTTCACGTCTATATCAATCCCGAAAGGGACATGCCGGCGGAAGCCTTTGCCGTACACGGATTGTCGGCCGAGTTCCTGTCGACCAAGCAGCTGTTCCACGAGGTCGTCGACGATTTCCTGGCGTTCATCGGCGATGCGCCGCTGGTGATCCACAACGCCTCGTTCGACATCAGCTTCATCAATGCCGAGCTCGACCGGATCAAGCGCGCCGCGATCCCGCGCGAGCGGCTGGTCGATACGCTGCTGCTGGCGCGGCGCAAGCATCCCGGTGTGTCGAACCGGCTCGACGATCTCTGCTCGCGCTACGCGATCGACAATTCACACCGCACCAAGCACGGCGCGCTGCTCGATTCCGAACTGCTCGCAGAAGTCTATGTCGATCTGGTCGGGGCGCGGCAGTCGCAGCTGCTGCTGGCGTCGGACTCCCAGGACATTCGCGTCAATGCCGCCGGCGATGCGCCGCGGCGGCAGCGGTTGGTGCCGCTCGCGCCGCGGGTTTCAGACGCCGAGCGCGAAGCCCATCGGGCTTTCATCGCAACGCTCGGCGACAAGGCGATCTGGAACGAGTTCTTGCCCGCTCCAGCTGCCGTCAATCCGGCTGGTTAGGCCTATTAGTTAAGCCTGGCCGGCCTGACTACCGGCGGCCATTTGCCGCTCCATGTTCTGGCGATAGAGTCCGACGAAATCGACCGGGTCCAGCATCAGCGGCGGGAACCCGCCGTCGCGCACGGCGGTCGCGATGATCTCGCGGGCGAACGGGAACAGCAGGCGCGGGCATTCGATCATGACCAGCGGGTGCAGGTTCTCCTTCGGCACATTGACGATCCGAAACACGCCGGCATAGGCGAGCTCGAACGAGAACATTACCTTGCCCGCGTTCTCGGCCTTGCCCTCGACCGACAGCGTCACCTCGAACTCGGATTCGCTGAGATTGTTGGCGCTGACATTGATCTGGATGTTGATCTGGGGCGCCTGGCTCTGCGGCTGGAGCGAGGTCGGTGCGTTCGGATTTTCGAACGAGAGGTCCTTGGTATATTGCGCCAGCACGTTGAGCTGGGGAGCCTGGGCCGCCTCGGGAGGGGTACCGTTACCGTTGGTCATCGAAGTGTCTCCTTACCCGATTTGGGCTGAACCCGATTTGGGCTGAATTTCGCGGCGGTTGGCTAACATAGGGCCGCCTCATTCCACAAGGACGAACGGCTCCGGAGGATCGATCCGGCCCGCGCCCGCAACTGTGACGCCTGATCCGCCCGGAACCCGAAATCGCAGGTTAAACGCTTGAAGATGCGCGATTTCCGGGCAGGATCGGGTTTCCCCTTAAGCATAAAACGCGCTACACTCCGCGCTGTGCCAAAAGGCGCCATTGGCCGGGCCAAATTTCGTGCCTACATCCGGCGGACGTAACGCGCGGACCCAAAAGGGCGATGTAGACTTGCCGTTCCCGTATGGAACGGTCTACTGGCCGGATCGATTTTCCCGGCGACCCCCTTCTCGAGAAGACCAGAAAGCGAATACCACGTGGACATCTACACCATCATTTTCCTGGCGTTGGCGGTCTTTATTTTCCTGCGACTGCGTAGCGTGCTGGGCCAGCGGACCGGCAACGAGCGGCCGCCGTTCGACCGCGCGGCTCGCAATGCGCTGGGTGGTGCGCCGGACAAGAACGTCGTGACCATGCCGGGCAAGGTGATCGACCAGGCGCCCTTGGCCCCGACGGCCGAGCCGACCCCGCCTTCCGACCGCTGGAAGGGCCTGACCGAGCCCGGCACTGCGCTCGCCCAGGGCCTCGACGCGATCGTCGAGCGGGATTCCACCTTCGATCCGCGCCACTTCATCTCGGGCGCCCGCGGCGCCTATGAGATGATCGTGCTGGCCTTTGCCAATGGCGATCGCCGCGCGCTGCGCGACCTCTTGTCATCCGAGGTCTATGAGAGCTTCGACGCCGCGATCAAGGACCGCGAGAAGAACGAGCAGAAGACCGAGACGCGCTTCGTCTCGATCGACAAGGCCGAGCTGGCCGGCGCCGAGCTGCGCGACCGCACGGCACAGCTGACCATCCGCTTCGTCTCGCAGATGATCTCGGCCACCCGTGACAAGGCCGGCAACATCGTCGACGGCAGCGCCGACACGGTCGCCGACATCACCGACATCTGGACTTTCGCCCGCGACACCACCTCTCGCGATCCGAACTGGAAGCTGGTTGGCACCGGAAGCGCGAACTAAGATCTTTCTGAAGAACAGCGCGACGGCGCTTTGCGCAGGTGTCGTCGTGCTGGCTTCGTTTTCGCTTGGCGCCGAGGCTGCGCGGCGCCATTCCCGCAGCCATTACCATCGCCTTCCCGAAGTCGCCGCGATCCCGCCGCGCGCGTTGCCCTATCCGCAGCTCCCTCTGCCGTTCGAAATTCCCGGCGCACAATACCTGCCGCTGGCTTGGGCGGATGTGAAGGGGTGGAGCGACGACGATCATCTCGCGGCTTACAAGACCTTTCGCGCCAGCTGCCGATCGATCAACGCGCAGACCGGCGCGGGTGAACAGAAGGCACTGGGCGGCTCGTTGAGCGAACCGTGCCGGGCCGCCAAATCACTCGAGCCGGCCGACGACACCCAGGCAAGGACTTTTTTCGAAGACAATTTTTCGCCGCTGCGGATCTCGCGTCTCGGCGAGCCCGACGGCTTCGTCACCGGCTATTACGAGCCGGTGCTGGAGGGATCGCGCACGCAGACCGATGTCTACAACGTCCCGGTCTATCGCCGGCCCTCGAACCTGTTCGTGCGCGGCTACAATCAGGCCTCCGTCAGCCTGCCCAACAAGGGATCGGTCTACCGCAAGATCGGCCGCCGCAAGCTCGTGCCCTATTACGACCGCGGCGAGATCGAGGACGGCAAGATCGCCGGCCGCGGGCTCGAGATCGCCTGGCTGAAGGACCCGACCGATTTGCTGTTCGCCCAGATCCAGGGCTCGGCGCGGATCAAGTTCGACGACGGCGGCACCATCCGGCTCAACTACGATTCCTACAACGGCTATCCCTACACGGCCGTCGGGCGTGTCCTGATCGAGCGTGGCATCATTCCTAAGGAAGAGATGTCGATGCAGAAGATCAGGGAGTGGATGGCGCAGAACCCCGACGGCGCCAAGGAGCTACGGCGCCAGAACCGCGCCTACATCTTCTTCCGCGAGGTCAATCTGTCCGACAAGGACGAAGCGGTCGGTGCGCAAGGCATCCCGCTGACGGCCGGCCGCTCGATCGCGGTCGACAAATCCCTCCATGTCTACGGCACGCCGTTCTTTATCGAAGGCGAGCTGCCGATCGAGTCCGATCGCGCCAAGACCGCGTTCCATCGCCTGATGATCGCGCAGGACACTGGCTCCGCCATCGTCGGACCGGCCCGCGCGGATCTCTATTTTGGCGCGGGCGCTGACGCCGGCCGTGTCTCGGGCCGGCTGCGCCATCCCATGCATTTCGTGATGCTGGTGCCGAAGGGCCTCGACCCCGGCATCCGCGCAGCAAGGCTGCCGCTGCCGGATCCGAGGCCGTCGGAGAAGATCGCAAAGCTGTTTCCGCAGACCGATCCCAAGGATCCGGCCAAGGACCCGGCGAAAGGCGAGACCGTCGCAATTGCCGGCCCGGTGCCGCTGCCGGCGCCGCGTCCTGTGATAGAACCTGTCCGCGAACCGCCCAGGCACATGAAAAGTCGTTCCCACCAGCAATGAAACGATCGTCCCGTCCGCCCGTGCTGGATCCTCCGCGTCCTTCGTCGCGCCGGCGTGGACTCAGCGAGGAAGACCGCGAGCTGTGGGAGCTCGTTGCAAAGCAGGTCAAGCCGCTGCGGAAGCATCGCGCGACGAAGGTGCCGACTGCGCCGCGCGCTGAGCCTGCAGCGCATGCTGCCAAGCCAACGCCGTCGCCGCGGCCATTGACGCAAGCGCCGGCCCCGCGTCCGTCAAAGCCGGCGATGCCGCCGCTTGCCCCGCTCGGCAAGCGCGAGCGGACAAAACTGTCGCGCGGCCGCAGCGAGATCGAGGCGCGGCTTGATCTGCATGGCATGACCCAGCTGCGCGCGCACCGCGCGCTGAGCGGCTTCCTGCACCGTGCCCATCACGACGGCTTGACCTTTGTGCTGGTCATCACCGGCAAAGGCCGCAGCGGCGGCGAAAGCGGCGTACTGCGCCGCCAGGTGCCGGAATGGCTGAGCCTGCCGGAATTCCGCGCCTTCGTGGTCGGGTTCGAGGAAGCCGGCATCGGCCATGGCGGCGAGGGCGCGCTCTATGTGCGGATACGCCGGGCGAGATCCTAAAACGGCCGGACGATCCCGACGCGCGGGATCAGGGTGAGGACCAAGCCAAAGATGTTGGTGTTGCGATCCTCGGCCGGAATCAGCGGCGCCTCCTTGCTGGTCGGCAGCATCTTCACCGCATGCAGGATCAGGAACATGCAGACCGCCCAATTCGAGATCCAGCGCGAATAGTCGAACACCATCGCGAACATCATGAGATAGGCGAAGCTGACGCCGATTAGCGCCGCGATGACGAGGCGTCGGTGGGCCTCGTGCGCGAGCGAGCCGATCAGGTCAGCAAAATAACGCCATAGCGGCGTGTGCAGCCAGATCAATAGGGCGAACACGGGAATGCCAGGGACGTTGTGCGGCAGCCAAGCCCAGGTGTCCGAAACCTCCTTCGCCAGCGGCTGATACCAGATGTAGCTGAACTGTAAGAGATCGGTGCGCGAGGGATCGGCCGTCCGGGTCTTCAGATAGGCGACGAAATCCGCTTCGGGGATCGGCATCGTCCCCAGGAACTGCGCGGCGAAGAACAGCGCAGAGATCGCGGCGAGGGCGACGATGCCGAACGCGAGATTGCCGCGATTGAGGCCGCAAGCGAGATAGTGCCTGACTACGACGATGGTGATGATCGTCGGCACATACATCAGCAGATGAATGTGGTGGATCAGGACGAGGATGATCGAGAACAGCGCGGCCGTCGCCACGAACAGCAATGAGCCCGCGGGCATCAGCAGCAGGATGATCGCCAGCACGCAGCCATAGATGTCGAAATGGCCGAGCGTGTGCATGAAGTTCTTCAGGAAGAACGGCGATCCCGCGATGAAGACGAACAGCGGCAGCGTCTTCGCCGTGAAGCCGAACGTCTTCTGAAACAGTCTTGCGTACAGCCCCAGCGTCGCCAGCCACGACGCGCCACCGAGCGCGAACACCAGCCAGACCGGCACCTTGGCCGTGAACAGCGCGACGATCGCCCCGATCAGCGCGCGCTTGATGAAGCCGAAATGGTAGTCGACGAGGAGGTGAATGTAGGGGACGTAAGGCGGCAGCTGGATCTTGTGAACGAGCACGCCGACGATCACGGCAGCGTTAATCGCGAGCAGAAGGCGCCAGGGGTTTTGCAGGATGCGTGCGGTCACGCCGCATCAATAGCGCGGTCGCCCGGAATTACAAAATAAACCGGCTCAGATCAGCGTTCTTGGCGAGGTCGCCGACGTGCGTCTGCACGAAATCGGCATCGATCCGGACGGTCTCGCCGTTGCGGTCGGGGGCGGTGAAGGAGATTTCGTCCAGCACCCGCTCCATCACGGTCTGGAGCCGCCGCGCGCCGATGTTCTCGACGGTCGAATTGACGGCGACCGCGACGTCGGCGAGCGCGTCGATGGCGCTGTCGGTGATGTCGAGCGTGACGCCTTCGGTCTGCAACAGCGCGACGTATTGCTTGATCAGCGAGGCCTCGGGCTCGGTGAGGATGCGGCGCATGTCGTCGCGGGTCAGCGCCTGCAGCTCGACGCGGATCGGTAGCCGGCCCTGCAATTCCGGCAGCAGGTCGGACGGCTTTGCGACGTGGAAGGCGCCGGAGGCAATGAACAGGATGTGGTCGGTCTTGACCGCGCCATGCTTGGTCGAGACCGTTGTGCCCTCGATCAGGGGCAGCAGGTCGCGCTGCACGCCCTCGCGCGAGACGTCGCCGCCGACGCGGCCGTCGCGGGCGCAGATCTTGTCGATTTCATCAAGGAACACGATGCCGTTGTTCTCGACCGCGCTGATCGCCTCCAGCGTCAGCTGATCGGTATCCAGCAGCTTGTCGGATTCCTCGTTGATGAGGATCTCGTGCGAGCCTTCGACCGTCAGCCGCCGCGTCTTGCTGCGGCCGCCCAGCTTGCCGAAGATGTCGCCGATCGAGATCGCACCCATCTGCGCGCCCGGCATGCCCGGGATCTCGAACATCGGCATGCCGCTGCCGGACGACTGCGTCTCGACCTCGATCTCCTTGTCGTTGAGCTCGCCGGCGCGCAGCTTCTTGCGGAAGGATTCCCGCGTCGCTGCGCTGGAATTGGCGCCGACCAGCGCGTCGAGCACGCGCTCTTCGGCTGCGAGCTGGGCGCGCGCCTGCACGTCCTTGCGCTTGCGTTCGCGCACCTGGGCGATCGCGACCTCGACGAGGTCGCGCACGATCTGCTCGACGTCGCGGCCGACATAGCCGACCTCGGTGAATTTTGTTGCCTCAACCTTCAGGAACGGTGCGTTGGCGAGCTTGGCGAGCCGCCGCGCGATTTCCGTCTTGCCGACGCCGGTGGGCCCGATCATCAGGATGTTCTTCGGCAGCACTTCCTCGCGCAAGGAACCTTCGAGCTGCTGCCGGCGCCAGCGGTTGCGCAGCGCGATCGAGACGGCGCGCTTGGCGTCGGCCTGGCCGACGATGAAACGGTCGAGTTCGGAAACGATTTCGCGGGGAGAGAAGTCTGTCATGGGACCTTAGCTAGGATCAGAAGCCGGCCGGGACAAGCCGCTTTTTTGACCGTCAAATGATCGGCGGACCGGATTGCCATTGCTTCACGGCCTCGATCGGATGGATGAGCATCAGGATATTGAGCGTCAGATTGTCGCGAATATGGAGCGCCAGCATGATTTCGAAGGCGAGCCCCAGAAGGACCGTCACCGGGACCGGCAGCGTGCGTGCGGCGAGGAACCCCAGCACCATGAACAGCGTGTCCGAGAGCGAATTGACGATGCTGTCGCCGAAATAGTCCAGCGAGATCGTGCCGGCGCGGTAGCGCTCGATGATGAACGGCGAGTTCTCCACGATCTCCCAGGCGCCTTCGATCAGCATGGCCATGATCAGCCGCGCCGGCCAGGAAAGACTTGGAAGGGCCAGTGCCAGGAACGCGACGCGCGCGAACAGCAGCCAGGTCAGCCCGTAGAACAGGAAGCCGTGCAGGACGTGCGAAAAACTGTACCAGTCGGCAATGTGCTGCGAATTTTCCGAGCTGTTGACGACGCCATGCCACAGCTTGACGTAACCACAGGTGCAGATCGGCACCCGGCCCATCGCAAGCAGGATCGAGGCCTGAAGCGCCAGCAGGAGCAGTGCGATGCCGGCCCAGGCGAGCGGCGGGACGGCGAGCTTGCTTTCGTGCGTGCTTGTTAGCGTCAATTCTCGCGCACCATCAGCAGCGCTGCTCCGTCCGGCGTATCGACCATGCGGTCGCGGACGAAGCCTGCCTTCTCGTAGGCACGCACGGCGCGTCGGTTGCGCGGGTCCGGATCAGTGACGATGCGCGGCAGGCCGTGCCGCAACTGCTCCTCGGCGAATTGGCGAATGAACGACGAACCGTGGCCCTGCCCGATCATGTCGCTTTCGCCGATGAACTGATCGATCCCACGCGTGCCCTCCGATTGCGGCCCGAAGCCCGTATTCCAGGCGGTCAGGTCGTAGCATTGAAGATAGCCGAACGGCCGCATCCCGGCCAACACGATGAACTGGTCCATTGCGGGTTCGTCGAGGTCGCCGCTGACGAGCGCGAACTGCTCGTCCGGATCGCCCCACCACTCCCGTACATGCGCCTCGCCCAGCCATCGGCGGACCAGCGGCAGATCGGCCGCGGTCATCGGGCGGAACGTGTAGGCGGGGGCCATGCCCTACCCGGCCGTCAGCGCTTCGATGGTGACGTTGCGGTTGGTGTAGACGCAGATGTCGGCGGCGATGTCGAGCGAGCGGCGGACAATGGTCTCGGCGTCCTTGTCGGTGTCGATCAGGGCGCGGGCGGCGGCCAGCGCATAATTGCCGCCGGAGCCGATCGCCATGACGCCGGCCTCGGGCTCGAGCACGTCGCCGGTCCCTGTCAGCACCAGGGAGACGTCCTTGTCGGCCACGATCATCATGGCCTCCAGCCGCCGCAGGTAGCGGTCGGTGCGCCAGTCCTTGGCGAGCTCGACCGCGGCCCGGGTCAATTGCCCTGGATATTGCTCGAGCTTGCTCTCCAACCGCTCAAACAGGGTGAAAGCGTCGGCGGTGGCGCCGGCAAAGCCGCCGATAACGTCGCCCTTGCCGAGTTTCCGGACCTTTTTGGCGTTGGACTTGATCACGGTCTGGCCGATCGAGACCTGGCCGTCGCCGCCGACCACCACCTTGCCGCCCTTGCGGACCGTCAAGATCGTGGTGCCGTGCCAGACCGGCGAGCTGTTCTGGGAATCCTGCATAAATGACCCTCGTTGTCCGGCCTGATTTAGGGGGTCGAGAGCGGGCGCACAACGGGCCGCTCCGGGCCCAATTTCGCTCACCATAGGCAGAAGTAGAGCCCGGCCAGCCGTTCCCGCAGTAGCGAAGGCGTCATTTGGCTGTTAATAGACTGGCGTTTTCGGCCCTCAAGCCAGGATGGAAACCAGCTTTCAATGCGCACCGCGACGATCAAGCGCAAGACCAAGGAAACCGACATCGAGGTCACCGTGAACCTCGATGGCACCGGCGTGGCCAATATCGCGACCGGCATCGGCTTTTTCGACCATATGCTCGATCTCCTCGCCCGCCATTCCCGCATCGACCTCACGGTCAGGGCGGTTGGCGACCTGCACATTGACCATCACCATACCACCGAGGACACCGGCATCGCGCTCGGTCAGGCGGTCAGGCAGGCGCTCGGCAACATGGCGGGCATCACCCGCTATGCCGGCGTGCACATGCCCATGGACGAGACGCTGACGCGCGTGGTCATCGACATCTCGGGCCGCCCGTTCCTGGTGTTCAAGGCCGACTTTCCCCGCGACAAGATCGGTGAATTCGACACCGAGCTGGTGCGCGAGTGGTTTCAGGCCTTCGCCATCAACGCCGGCGTGACTCTCCATGTCGAGACCCTATATGGCGATAACAGCCACCATATCGCCGAGTCCTGCTTCAAGGGCCTGGCGCGGGCGCTGCGCACGGCGGTTGCGATCGATCCCAAGGCGGTGGGAGAGATCCCGTCCACCAAGGGCTCGCTCGGCGGCTGACATCTCCGTCGGTTAATCAATCGCCGCCGGCGGCATCTGCTCAATTCTCGAGAACGGGGCATCGAAAATGCCTGTCTACACAGTTCATGCTCCCACCCCAGCCGGGGCCGATCTGCGCGCGACCGACAGATTCGTATTCGTGCGCGACGGCTTCCATTTCTGGGCGATGATCTTTGGGCCGTTCTGGCTGGCCTGGAACAGGCTTTGGCTGGCCCTGATCGGCTGGATCGTCTTTCTCGCCGCGTTCGATGCCGGGCTGCACAGCCTCGGCGTCGGCCGCAGCTCGATCTTCCTTGCCAACACCATCGTCGCGCTGCTGATGGGTTTCGAGGCCTCGAGCCTGCGCCGCTGGACGCTGTCGCGCGGCAAGTGGCGGCAGCTCGACGTCGTCGTCGCTGACGACGAGGACACCGCCGAGCGGCGCTTCTTCGACCGTTGGAGCAAGACACAGCGCGGCATCGTCAACGATCAATGGGCCGTCGATCGCGGCGGGCCGCCGCCGACCCGCAATTTGCCGGGTCAGCAATTTTCCAACCCGCCGCCGATTCCGGCCGGCGGCATCATTGGATTGTTTCCAGAACCGGGAGGGTCAAGATGAGCATCGCCATCATCGATTACGGTTCCGGGAATCTGCATTCCGCCGCCAAGGCGTTTGAGCGTGCTGCGCGCGGCATGGAGAATCCGCAGAAGGTCTTCGTGACCAGCGATCCGGATCAGGCCTACAGCGCCGATCGTCTGGTGCTGCCGGGCGTTGGCGCCTTTGCCGATTGCCGGCGCGGGCTCGATGCCGTCAACGGCATGGTCGAGGCGATCACCGAAGCCGTGCGCGTCAAGGCGCGGCCGATGTTCGGCATATGCGTCGGCATGCAGCTGTTCGCCACCCGCGGCAAGGAGCATGTCATCACGCAAGGCCTGAACTGGATCGGCGGCGACGTCGAGAAGATCACGCCGCGCGATGAAAGCCTGAAGATCCCGCACATGGGCTGGAATACGCTCGATGTGCTCAGGGAGCACCCGGTGCTGAACAAGCTGCCGCTCGGGCCCAAGGGCCAGCACGCTTATTTCGTGCACTCCTATCACCTCAACGCTGCCAACGAGGCGGACGTGCTCGCGCGCGCCGACTACGGCGGGCCTGTCACCGCGATCGTCGCGAAGGACACCGCCATCGGCACGCAGTTTCACCCCGAGAAGAGCCAGCGTTTTGGCCTGGCCCTGATCTCGAACTTTTTGCGATGGAAGCCGTGATTCTCTTTCCTGCCATCGACCTCAAGAACGGCCAGTGCGTGCGCCTCGAGCAAGGCGACATGGCTCGCGCGACCGTGTTCAATCTCAACCCCGCAGCCCAGGCCGAGAGCTTTGTCTCGCAGGGCTTTGAGTATCTCCACGTCGTCGATCTCGACGGCGCGTTCGCCGGCAAGCCGGTGAATGCGCAGGCCGTCGAGGCGATGCTGAAGACGATCAAGATTCCGGTGCAGCTCGGTGGCGGTATTCGCGATATTGCGACCGTCGAGGCCTGGCTCGAGAAGGGCATCACCCGCGTCATCATCGGCACGGCCGCGGTGCGGGATCCGGAGTTGGTGAAGGTGGCCTCGAAAAAGTTCCCCGGCCGCGTCGCGGTCGGGCTGGACGCGCGTGACGGCAAGGTCGCGGTCGAAGGCTGGGCCGAGACATCGCAAGTGACGGCGCTTGAGATCGCGCAACGTTTCGAGGACGCCGGCGTTGCCGCCATCGTCTTCACCGACATCGCCCGCGACGGCCTGCTCAAGGGCCTCAACCTCGATGCGACCATTGCGCTGGCAGACAGCATCTCGATTCCCGTGATTGCTTCCGGCGGTCTTGCCTCGATCGAGGACGTCAAGGCGATGCTGACGCCACGCGCCAAGAAGCTCGCCGGCGCGATCGCCGGCCGGGCGCTCTATGACGGCCGCCTCGATCCCGCCGCCGCCCTCTCCTTGATCCGCAACGCGCCCGGGAGCTGACACATGTTCAAGGTGCGCGTGATCCCCTGCCTCGACGTCAAGGACGGCCGCGTCGTCAAGGGCGTCAACTTCGTCGATCTGCGCGATGCCGGCGATCCCGTCGAAGCCGCAATCGCCTATGACGCCGCCGGCGCCGACGAGCTCACGTTCCTCGACATCACGGCGACCCATGAAAACCGCGGCATCATGCTCGACGTGGTCCGCCGCACGGCGGAAGCCTGCTTCATGCCGGTCACCGTCGGCGGCGGCGTCCGTGAGGTCAACGACATCAAGACGCTGCTGCGCGCCGGCGCCGACAAGGTCTCGATCAACAGCGCCGCGGTGTCGCGGCGCGAGTTCGTCAAGGAAGCCGCCGAAAAATTCGGCGAGCAGTGCGTCGTGGTCGCGATCGACGCCAAGCGGGTCAAGCGCGCCGGCGGCGGCGAGCGCTGGGAAATCTTCACCCATGGCGGCCGCAACTCGACCGGTATCGACGCCATCGAATATGCCCAGGAAGTGGTCTCGCTCGGCGCTGGTGAAATTCTGCTCACCTCGATGGACCGTGACGGCACCAGGCAGGGTTTTGATATTCCGCTGACCCGGGCCATTGCCGACAGCGTTCCCGTTCCCGTGATCGCCTCCGGCGGCGTCGGCAATCTCGACCACCTCGTCGATGGGATCCGCGACGGGCGTGCCACCGCCGTACTGGCCGCCTCGATCTTCCACTTCGGGGAATTCACCATCCGCGAAGCCAAGGAGCACATGGCCCGGCGCGGACTACCCATGCGGCTGGATGCCTGACGACTTCCGTTCATAAAAGTGCTACATCAATCGGCGGGGACTGGCCCAACCGGCCAGACGCGCGTTTCGGGTCTTCAGTATGCCGCGTTTCACGATCCACGATCTCGCCGTCACCATCGATGCCCGCGCGGCCTCCGGTGCCGAGGGCTCCTATACCCGTAAGCTCCTCGACAAGGGCGCCGAACATTGCGCCAAGAAGTTCGGTGAGGAAGCAGTCGAAACCGTAATCGCAGCAGTCGAAAACGACCGCGATCATCTGATCGCCGAGGGGGCTGACCTGCTTTATCACTTCCTTGTGCTGCTCAAGGCGCGCGGCGTAAAATTGGAAGAGGTGGAAGCGGCGCTGGACAAGCGTACGAACATGTCCGGGTTGGAAGAGAAAGCGTCTCGCAAGAGCGGCAGCTAGCCAAGTTCTTTACGGAGAAGGTCGCGTCATGGATATCCGCGCACCCGAGCAGCAATATAATCCATACCGCGTCTATTCGCGCGAAGAATGGGCGCGGCTGCGCGACGACACGCCGATGACGCTGGAGCCGGGCGAGTTCGACCGGCTGCGCTCGCTGCACGATCGCCTCGATCTCAAGGAGGTCGAGGACATTTATCTGCCGCTGTCGCGGCTGCTCTCGATCTATGTCGATGCGATGCAGCGCCTGTACTACGCGGAGCGCCAGTTCCTCAACATCCGCGACCGCAAGGTCCCATACATCATCGGCGTCGCCGGCTCGGTTGCGGTCGGTAAATCCACCACGGCCCGCGTGCTCCAGGCCTTGTTGGCGCGCTGGTCGCCGCGTCCGAAGGTCGACCTGATCACCACCGACGGATTCCTTTACCCGAAGGCCCTGCTCGAGCAGCAAGGCATTCTGCAGAAGAAGGGCTTTCCGGAGAGCTACGACCTGCCGCTGCTGCTCAACTTCCTGTCCGACATCAAGTCGGGCCGCCGCCACGTGCGCTCGCCGGTCTATTCGCATCTGACCTACGACATCGTACCGAACGAATGGGCCGAGATCGACCAGCCCGACATCCTGATCGTCGAGGGCGTCAACGTGCTGCAGACCGGCAAGCTGCCGCGCGACGGCAAGGCGGTGCCCGTGGTCTCCGACTTCTTCGACTTCTCGGTCTATATCGACGCCGACGAGGCGGCGCTGCGGCGCTGGTACATCAAGCGCTTCCTGGCGTTGCGCGACACCGCGTTCACCAATCCAAAATCCTACTTCAACCGCTATGCGCTGCTGTCGGACGAGGAGGCCACCGCCACCGCCACCGCGATCTGGGAGCGCACCAACCTCGCCAATCTCGAGGACAACATTTTGCCGACCCGCCCCCGCGCGACGCTGATCCTGAAGAAGGCCGCGGATCACGCCGTGGAGAGCGTGGCGCTGCGAAGGCTGTAGGCAACACACTCGTCATTGCGAGCGCAGCGAAGCAATCCAGAATCTTTCCGCGGTGAGAGTCTGGATTGCTTCGCTCCGCTCGCAATGACGGCGGAGAGACCTCCCTACACCACCAGACGCCGTGATGCCGCCAGCCCGGCCAGCGCCTCGTCCAGCTTCTCCCGATCGAGCGGCTTGATGAGAAACCCGTTCATGCCCGCCTCGAAGCAGGCGTAGCGATCTTCCACCAGCGTGTTCGCGGTCAGCGCGAGGATCGGCGTGTGGTGGCCGCCGGTGGCGGCCTCATGGGCGCGGATGCGTTTGGTTGCTTCGATGCCGTCGAGCTGCGGCATCTGGATGTCCATCACAACCAGATCATAGGGCGTACCGGCGGAGCTGGCCGCGAGCCAGGATTCCAGCGCGGCCTCGCCATGGACCGCGATGACGACGCGGTGACCGAGTTTTGTGAGAAGCGATCGCATCAAGAGCGCGTTGATCTCGTTGTCCTCGGCGACAAGGATCGAGAGGCCGTTGGCAGGCGTTGTGACCGCGGCCGGCTCGACAGGCTCAGGCGCGAGATCGGGCGAGGCGACTTCCGGCGTCAGCGCGAGACGCGCGGCGAGGGAGGCTGCGCGCAGTGGCTTGACGAGGAAGCCGGTGAAGGCCGGCGAAAGTTTTTCATGACGCGAGCTCGGCGTCAGCAGCACGAGCCGCTGCGTCGCATGAGCGCGGGCGACTTCGCCCAGGCGATCGGCAACAGCCGGACCGAGCGCACGATCGACCACCACAGCATGCCATGGGCGTTCCGGCAGCAGCGCTTCGGCCACAGCCGCATCCGCGACCAGGCAGGTCTGGCCGCCCCAGCGCTCCAGCCGCCGTGCGATCAGAGACGCCTCAATGCCGTCGGCCACCAGCAGGATCGACTTGCCGGCGAGGTCCGGGCTCGGAAACGCGGTCTGTCCGGTGTTTCCATGCGACGGCGCGAGCGGGATTGCGACCTCGAAGGTCGAGCCCTGAGCCGGTGCGCTCTCCAGCGTGATGCGACCGCCCATGCGCTTGATGATGCGCTCGCTGATGGCAAGGCCAAGCCCGGTGCCGCCATAGGTGCGGGCGACACGGTCGTCGGCCTGCTCGAATTCGCGGAAGATGCGCGACTGTGCTTCTGGCACGATGCCAATGCCGGTATCGCGGACCAGAAAGCTGATCTCGTTCGGCCAGATGCCGGGCTCGACGATCAGCGCAACGCCGCCGCTTGCGGTGAATTTGATGGCGTTGCCGGCGAGATTGAGCAGCACCTGGCGCAGCCGTGCGGCATCGCCAACGACTTCCAGCGGAAGGCGCTCGTCGACATAGGAAGCGATCTCGAGGTTTTTCGCCTGCGCGCGCGGTGCCAGCAGCTCGGTGACCTCCTCGATCAAGGTCGAGAGCGCAAAGGGACGCTGGTCGAGATCGAGCTTGCCGGCCTCGATCTTGGAATAGTCGAGCAGCTCCTCGATCAGCGCCATCAGCGCTTCGCCCGAGGTTTTCACGGCCCTGGCGTAAGTCGTCTGCTCCGGCGTCAGCGTGGTGTCGAGCAACAGCCCGCCCATGCCGATGATGCCGTTCAGGGGGGTACGGATCTCGTGCGAGGCCATCGCGAGGAAGCGCGACTTGGCGCGGTTGGCGGCTTCGGCCTGGTCGCGGGCATCCGACAGCGCGCGTTCGGTCTCGGTGCGGTCGGTGACGTCGCGGCCGACACTCTGCAGATCGGCGGGCTGGCCGGCATCGAGCCGCACGAATCCTTCGCGCCAGGCGATCCAGCGCGCGCCGAGCGGGGTGGAGATTCTCTGGTCGTGGATGCGCGTGCCGTTGCTCTCGCGCGCGCTGTCGCCCTGCTCCAGCACCTCGAAGTCGAACCGCGTGCCGACCAGCGCACCGCGCGTCTGTCCGGCCAGCGCGCAATAGGCGTCGTTGGCAAAGGTGATGCGGCCCTGATGGTCACGCAGCACGATCAGATCGCCCTGCGATTCGAACAGGCTGCGGGCGCGCTCTTCGGCTTCCTTCAGCTCCCAATTGCGGTCGATCAGCGCCTCGTTGTGGGCGGCGAGCTTGCGCATCCGCTTGTTGACGAAGCGCAGCCGCATGCTGAGCGTCGCGAGACCGAGGCAGGCCAGCGCAAACAGGAAGCTCGCGCCGATCGCAAAGGTGTTGGGATCGTAGCCGGAATTCGGCGCGCGGCTGCCGGTGACGAAGCCATAGGCGCCGCCGAAAGTCGCCGAGAAAATCATGAAGGAGCGGATCGCAAAGGCAATTCGAGGATGCCGTCGCCTGAAGCGGCGCATGTGCACCTTGATCCGGAACGTCCGACCCATTGCCACCGACCCCGACTCTTGTCCGAAACCCGCCACCGCCATTGGCGACGATGTCTCGCCGACCTTGCGAACAGCTTGCGGCTTTGCGGCGAGCTCCAAACAGGGTTGACGAGGTGTTAACGCTTCAGAGCGAAGCCGCCTGGAGGGGGAGTGGGTGGGGGCCATGAGCGCCGACGATCAGGGCTGCGGCCTCCTTCTGCGTAAATGTCTTCGAACGGACGTAAACACGGAAGTCAGCGGGACCATCTGCGGAGAGATAAATGACCGGGCCGTCATCGACCGGCTGCGCGGCAATCGTGATGAGGCGCGTCGCCGGATTGGCCTGGCAGGCGCTCGGCTCGTCGCTTGCGCCGTCGTCCACGACTGCGAAGTCGGCGGCATCCGCATCGTCGGTGATCTGGACCCGCACCGTGGCCCGCGACACATCGTCGGTGAAGGCGACATGGACGCCGGCCGTCCAGAACAGGGATGTCAGCTCGACCGAGGTGTCGCCGAGGGCGATGCAGGGATGCGAGACCGATGTGATCTCGTTGCGGGCGAACACCGCAGCCGCCAACAGGGGAACCACCGAGGCCAGGATCTTGAAACGCAACATGACGCTCTACTCGCCGGGCCCGGACTGGACTTGTGGGCCTATGGTTTGCAGAGCGTAAAGGAAACTCGTTACCGTCGGGTTGATGCGCTGCGCGCTCACGCCAACTGCCGCACATCCTCCGCGAGTGCGCGGTAGGACAGCGCTTCGGCAAGATGCAGCCGGCCGATCTTGTCGGCGCCGTCGAGGTCGGCGAGCGTGCGGGCCACCCGCAGCACGCGGTGATAGCCGCGCGCAGACAGCCGCATGGTCTCGGCGGCATCGCGCAGCAGCTTCTGGCCCTGTGCGTCCGGCTTGGCGATGTCCTCCAGAACGGACGCCGGCGCCTCGGCATTGGTGCGGACCTGCGGCAGGCCGGCATCGGCGTAGCGTTTGAGCTGGATGTCGCGCGCCGCCGCCACGCGCGCGGCGACTTCGGCGGAGCCTTCCGCCGCCGGCGGCAGGATCAGATCGGCCGCGGTCACGGCCGGGACCTCGATGCGCAGATCGATGCGGTCCATCAGCGGACCGGAGATGCGCGCCTGGTAATCGCCGGCGCAGCGATCGATGCGGCCGCGCTTGCAGGCATAGCCCGGCTCGAACGCATGGCCGCAGCGGCAGGGGTTCATCGCTGCGATCAGCATGAAGCGCGCGGGGTAAGTCACGCGGTGGTTGGCGCGGGAGACCGAGACCTCGCCGTTCTCCAGCGGCTGGCGCAGCGAATCCAGCACGCGCGGATCGAACTCGGGCAGCTCGTCGAGGAACAGCACGCCCTGATGCGCCAGCGAGATCTCGCCGGGCTTCGCGCGCGCGCCGCCGCCGGTCAGCGCGGCCATGCTGGCGGAATGATGTGGCGAGCGAAACGGCCGCTGCGATGTCAGCGCGCCGCCCTCGATCTCGCCGGCGACGGAGGCGATCATCGAGACCTCGAGCAATTCGCCCGGCGACAGCGGCGGCAGGATCGAGGGCAGCCGCGCCGCCAGCATCGATTTGCCGGCACCGGGCGCGCCGATCATCAACAGGTGATGGCCGCCCGCGGCCGCGATCTCCAGCGCCCGCTTGGCGCTCTCCTGGCCCTTGATGTCGCGCAGATCGAGCCGCGAGCTTGCTGCCTCATGGACTTTCGGCACGGGCCGCGACAACACCTGTGTGCCCTTGAAATGGTTGGCGATCTGAATCAGCGAGTGTGCGGCGACAATCTGGATGTCCGGGCTCGCCCACGCCGCTTCCGAGCCGCAGGCCGCCGGACAGATCAGGCCTTCCTCGCGCACATTGGCGCCGATCGCGGCTGGCAAAACGCCGGCCACCGGTGCGATCGAGCCGTCGAGGCCGAGCTCGCCGAGCACGGTAAAACCGGTCAGCGCATCCGGCGGGATCGCGCCGATCGCCGCCATCAGCCCGAGCGCGATCGGCAGGTCGTAATGGCTGCCTTCCTTCGGGACGTCGGCAGGGGCGAGATTGACGATGATCCGCCGCGCCGGCAGCGCCAGCCCCGAGGCGATCAGCGCCGAGCGGACCCGCTCGCGCGCCTCCGATACCGCCTTGTCGGGCAGGCCGACGATGGCGAAGGCCGGCAGGCCCGGGGCGACCTGCACCTGCACGTCGACCGCGCGGGCCTCGATCCCTTCAAAGGCGACTGTCGAAACCCGCTGGACCATGATGCCCCCTCGCACAATTAGGGGTAGCAGAGCGCGATGGCCCTGACAAGAACAATACAAGAACGAAGGCAAGGGCGCCGCGATTCCTAACGACCGGTAAACGGGACGGCGACACTAAGCTTCGACTACGCCTCGAATGCGAGCGGCTGCGCTCAGCACATTCCAATGAATGTCCGCTACTCCTAGGGCTGCGGGATGGGCCGTGATCTAACGGGTGAACAATTCAAATGCTTGCAAATCGCCGCAGAAGCGAACGCCGGATGTGCACGCGGCTCGCCAAGATCCATTTTGGCGCGGGGTCGCTGCCACGGGACTGCACGATCACGGATATCTCGGATGGCGGCGTCAAGGTCGTGGCGGAATTCCTGGAACTGCCGCCGCAATTCACCATCATCTTCGCACCCGACTATTCCCGCCAATGCCGCCTGCGCTGGCGCATCGGCTGCGAATTCGGCGCGGAATTTACCGACTAAGCCCAAGAGGCGGGCGTCCTTAACGGGAATTTAGCGTTAATCGGCAAAGCATCTCTGATCAGTCCGCCGGCGGTGATCAGAGTATGTCCAAGCGTTCGTCCCTTGCCTCTCCCCCGGCGAGATTCCTGCTTCCCGCGCTCCTGGTGCTTGCCCTCGGTGGCTGCCAGACCACGAGCCTGGAGGATGTGACCGGCGCGCTCGGCGTCGGTGGCAAGCCGGAAGCGGCCGCTACGGCGGACGCCAAGCCCGACATCAAGCCCGACATGGACGGCTTGCGGGAGCGCTATCGCGCCAGGCCCAGCGATCCCGCCATCGCCCTCGACTATGGCAAGGCGCTGCGCGAGACCGGCCAGCGCGCCCAGGCGGTCGCGGTGATGGAGCAGGCCGTGCTCGCCCATCCCAGCAACAAGGCGCTGCTCGCCGGCTACGGTCGCGCGCTCGCCGACAACGGCAATTTCCAGCAGGCCTTCGACGTGCTCAGCCGGGCGCATACGCCGGAGGATCCGGACTGGCACATCCTGTCGGCGCAGGGCGCGGCGCTCGATCAGCTCGGCCGCAACGAGGAAGCGCAGCAATATTATGCGTCGGCGCTGAAGATCGTGCCGGACGAGCCGCAGGTTTTGTCCAATCTCGGCCTGTCCTACATGCTCCAGAACAATCTGCCGCGGGCCGAGGACACCATGCGCCGCGCCTATCGGCGCAACCCGGCCGATTCCCGCGTGCGGGGTAATCTCGCACTGGTGCTGGGGCTGGAAGGCAAGCAGGCCGAGGCCGAGACCATCGTGAAGGCCGATCTGCCGCCGGATCAGGCGGCGGCAAAGGTCACGGCGCTACGCCAGCTGCTGTCGAAGAAGCAGCAGCAGCGGGCGGAGAAGTAATCCGCCGCCGCCGAGAGCACTGCGCGCTCGAGAACGTTTTCGCGCTTACGACGCCTTGCGATGCGGAGCGGATGCGCGTCCGGTCCTGCCCTTCAGCTTCTTCAGCAGCGGTCCGAGCAGCGAACGCTTCGGCTTCCTCACTTCGCCGCGCCCGGCGAGGCGGTTGGCCATATTCTGGAACAGCTCGGTGGTGCGGTGGCTCTTGGAGACCTCCGCAATCATCTGGCCGTTATTGGCGGCGGTCGAGAACAGCTTTGAATCGAACGGGATCACCGCCAGCGGCTGGCTTTCCATGGTCTTGGCGAACGATTTGACGTCGATCTCGGCGCGCTTGTGCATGCCGACCTGGTTGATGCAGTAGAGTGGCGGCCGGTCGTTCGGCCGCGCCGCCTTGAGCACGGTCAGCATGTTCTTGGTGTTGCGCAGGTTGGCGAGATCCGGCTCGGCCACGATCACGATGTCGTCGGCATTGACTAGCGCGCGCTTGGTCCAGGCCGACCATTGATGCGGCACGTCGAGCACGATGCAGGGCGTGGTCATGCGCAACGTGTCGAAGATCGCATCGAACGCTTCCGCGCCGAAATCATAGACGCGATCAAGGGTGGCAGGTGCAGCGAGGAGGCTGAGGCGGTCGGTGCATTTGGCGAGCAGGCGCTCCATCAACGCCGTGTCCGGCCGGTCCTGCGACAGCACCGCGTTCGCAATGCCCTGCGCCGGATCCTGGTTGTAGTCGAGGCCGGCGGTGCCGAAGGCGAGGTCGAGATCGATCACGACGGAATCGAGCGCGAGGTCGCGCGCGATGGTCCAGGCCACGTTGTGCGCGACGGTGGAGGCGCCGACGCCGCCCTTGGCGCCGACCACCGCGATGACGCGGCCGGTGATGATGGCTTCGGAGGCCGAGAACAGGCTGCAGATCGAGCGCACGACGTCGAGGGTTTCGACCGGCCCGACCACGTAGTCGTTGACGCCGCGACGCACCAGCTCACGGTAGGGCGCGGTGTCGTTGGGGTTGCCGATCACGACCACGCGGGTGCCGGGATCGCAAACGCCGGCGAGGTCGTCGAGGCCCTCGAGGATGTCGCGTGTGCCGTCGGATTCGATCACGATGACGTTCGGCGTCGGCATCGTGTCATAGACATCGATTGCCGCGGCGAGGCCGCCGCTCCTGGCGGTGAGATGCGCCTTGGCGAGACGGCGGTCCTGCCCGGCCGCGGTCACCGCGGCGAGCGTCTGCTCGGTCTCGCAAAAGGCCTGCACCGAGATCCGGGGAACCGGCGCAATGTGCTCCTCGGGGTGCTGCGGATCGTCCGCCTCTTCGTCGTGGATGCCCGTCATTTGCCTGTTTCGCTGAGTTTGGCCTTGTCAGCCTCGGGATAAGCGGTCGCGGTGGAGGTGCCCTTGCGGTAGCGGTCGAAGGCGATGTCGCGCCGTGCGGTATAGGCCGGCGTCTCCGCGCGCGGCTGCTCGAGGTCGGCGGGGTTGTCGATCATCGCGGCAAGATTACGTTGGGTGGCGCAGCCGAGATTGAAGTAAGGCCGGTTCTCGTTGTAGCCGGGGTCGAGGATCGACGGTCCCATGTCCTCTGGCCACAGCCCGCAGGGGCCGGCCACCGCCGCGATCTTGGAATAGCTCAGCCGGATGGTCGGCAGCAGGGCGGGGTCTTCGGGACGATAGCGATGCTGGACGATGGCGCGCGACGGCACGCCGCCGCTGCCGAGCACGACGCGGATTTCGTGGTAGGTCGCAGCGGCCGCGCGCGAATTCGCGGTGTCGATGGGCACGTCGACGACGACGGAGCCGGTGCCTTCGCGCACCCAGTCCTGGGCGATGCCCGTCACGTCGGCGTGCTGCGCGGTCGAAAGTCCGCCGCGCGCCTTGCCGACGAAGATCACGATCGAGCGCTTGGCTTCCTGCACCGCGATCGGGTGACGCATGCGGTAGTCGGTCGGTACCGTCTGGGTGGTGACGACGTCGCCCGTGGTGTTGCAGGCTCCCAGCATGACGGAGAGCCCCGTCAGCGCGAGCGCGATGCGCAAATTGCGACGTCGATCATTTGTCTTCGTCATCGCTTCATCCCCTCTTGTCCGTGTCGTGTCTTGCCCGGTCCCCAAACCGTTGGTGTCAGTCGATGATGAAGCCGAAATCACCGCGATCGCCGTCGATCGGATCGGCGCGGCGGGCGATGCCGTAGAGGCGGTTCATGCGGCCGAGCAGCGCCGACTGCGCATCCGAGGACGGCGCGAAGCCGTCATCGGGCCGCGACAATTCCTTCTGGGCGACCGCGCGCACCACATAGGGGGTCACGATCACCATCAGCTCGGTCTCGTTGTTGACGAAGTCCTGGCTGCGGAACAGCGCGCCGAGGATCGGCACCTGGTCGACGCCGGGCAGGCCGTTGACGGCCTGCTTGGTCTGCTGCTGGATCAGGCCGGCCATCGCCATCGAGCCGCCCGAGGGAATTTCCAGCGTCGTCTCGGCGCGACGGGTCTGGACCGAGGGGATGGTGATCGAGTTGGTCGAGCTCGAGGACAGTGCCTGCGACACGGTGATGGCGTTCTGGTTCGACAGCTCCGAGACCTCGGTCATCACCCGCAGGCTGATCCGGCCTTCGCTCAGCACGACCGGCGTGAAGTTCAGGGAGATGCCGAATTTCTTGTAGGAAATCTGGGTGGTACAGACATGCGTGGTCGGATCGCAGGAATAGCCTGCGGGGATCGGGAATTCGCCGCCCGCGATGAAGGTCGCGGATTCGCCGGAGATCGCCGTCAGACTCGGCTCGGCCAGGGTGCGCATCACGCCGGCGCTTTCCATCGCGCGCATCGTGGCGCTGACGGTGGCGACGCCCTTGGCGAGGCCGGCGACGCCGAGCCCGTTGCCGCTGACCAGCGGTCCGCCACTGGCCGAGAACGGGTTGGAATTGTTGAAATTCACCACTGCGGTGCCGGCGTTCAGGCTGGCGCTGAGATCGACACCCAGCTGCTTGACGATGTCGCGGCGGACTTCGCCGACAACGACCTTCAGCATCACCTGGTCGCGGCCGCGCACGACGATGTTGTTGACGACCTTGTCGGCGCCGCCGACGAGCTTGGCGGCGACGTCGCCGGCCTGCTGGGCCTCGACCGGGCTCGACACCGAGCCGGTCAGCATCACGCTGTCGCCGACGCCCTCGATCTGCACGCCCGGCAGCGATGCGCGCAGCGCCGTGCGCATGCCGTTGAGGTCGCGCTTGACCGCGATGTCGTAGGAAGCAACCTGCTGGCCGTCGGCGCCGAAGAACACCACGTTGGTCTGGCCGACCTGGCCGCCGATGATATAGGCGCGCTGCGCTGAGCGGATCACAGCATTGGCGATCTTGGGATCGGCCACCAGCACGTCCTTGACCTCGCGCGGCAGGTCGATGACGACCGACTTGCCGACGCCGAGCGACAGCGAACGCGTCCGCGCCGGCGCGATGGTTGCGACCGGCGACACGCCGAGATCCGGCGCCTGCATCGGCGCCTGGTCTCCGACCGGCGCATCCGCAGCGCGGACGAGATCGGGGGCTGCGAGCAGCCCCAGCATCAGCATTGCCCCTGCCCGGAACGAGCCAGCGCGCTTCCCCCGAATGCGCAGGCCCATCCGATTACCCCCGTAGTTCATCATGTCCCCATCACTTCTGTGACGTCAGTTGTCGCGCCTGCACGCCGTAGCGGATCACGTTCACGCCGCTCGAGCGTTGTTTGAGCGACTGGTCCTCGGGCGTGCCGTCGGAGGCGCTGGCATCGGCGATGCTGCGCAATGCAAGTGTCAGCGCGCCGCCCTGGCGCGAGGCCGACAGCGTCGCGACTTGGTCGGGCCGGAGCTCGAGCGTGACCGTCTTGCCGAGCACGGCGTTCTGGCCGTCCTTCTCCTTCGGCGCCTGGTCGATCGCGAGCACGCGGATGTTGGTCAGGATGACTTCCGACAGGATCAGGTCATTGCCGCCGGTCGAGCTGTTGGTGTTGGCGCCATCAGGGTTCTTCAGGCGTCGCGTCAGGACGATGTCGACGCGGTCGTTCGGCAGGATGAAGCCGCCGGCCCCGGTCTCGGCGGAGATCTCGGTGGACACGGCTCGCATGCCGGACGGCAGGATCGCGGCCATGAAGCCGGAGCCGTCGGCCTTCACCAGCTTCTGCTCGCGGATCGGCTCGCCCTGCATCAAGGGCACGCGCGCGATCGAGCCGGCGATCTGGGTCTGCGCGTCGGGCCTGCTGTCGCGGCGGATGAAGGCGCCGCTCGCGGTCGATTGCGGCCAGGTCTGCCATTGCAGATCCTCGGCCTTCACGGCCTGGCCGAGCTGAATGTCGGATTTGGCGACGAGCACCTCGACCGTCGGCAGCTTCTCGGCCACCGGGAGCGCGGGCGCGGGCTTGTTGTCGTAGCCGCTCGCCAGATACGCGGCGACGCCGCCGGCGCCAAGTGCGATGACGAGAACGACAATGCGTGCGGTGTTCATACGCTTCTACTCTTACGCGGGGCACTCGAACCGCACGTGGCGGGTTCCCCGGCATCGATGAGTAGGGAGTAAAAGTATAAGGGGTGTTGCGAGGCCGAGTGTGATGGTCAGTGACGGCGCGGGTTCTGGGCAGATGGTGAATGCCGCGTTAGCCGCGCGGCCAGCGGCCCCGTAGATTCACGCAGGCGCGCTCGTGCGTTCGCACGAGGCGGGGAGCGTCATGGTGAATGGGTGGTTAGTGAAGCGCGGTCAATGTTTCCGTTGATGTCTGTAGCGCCGCTGCTTACTTCGCCCGCTTCTGCTCGATCGCGTCCCAGATCTTCGCCGCAACATCGGGGCCGCCTAGCCGCGCGATGGCGCGGATGCCGGTCGGCGAGGTCACGTTGATCTCGGTGAGGTTGCCGTTGATGACGTCGAGGCCGACGAACACCAGGCCGCGCTCGCGCAACGCCGGGCCGACGGTGGCGCAGATCTCGCGCTCGCGCGGCGTCAGCTCGGTCTCCTTTGCGGCGCCGCCGCGCACCATGTTGGAGCGGAGGTCGTCGGCGGCCGGCACGCGGTTCACCGCGCCAGCGAACTCGCCATTGACCAGGATGATGCGCTTGTCGCCGAGCTTCACCTCGGGGATGAACTGCTGGATCACCCAGGCCTCCTTGAAGGTGACCGAGAACATGTCGTAGAGCGAGCCGAAATTCATGTCCTGCGGCATCACGCGGAAGACCGCGGCGCCGCCATGGCCGTGCAGCGGCTTCATCACGACGGCACCGTACTTGTCGCGGAAGGCGTTGATCTCATCGAGGTCGCGCGAGATCAGGGTCGGCGGCATCAACTGCGGAAAGTTCATCACGAACAGCTTTTCGGGCGCATTGCGCACCGAGGCCGGGTCGTTGACGACCAGCGTCTTCGGATGGATGCGCTCGAGCAGGTGCGTCGAGGTGATGTAGGCGAGATCGAACGGCGGATCCTGGCGCAGCAGCACCACGTCAAAGCCGTTCAGCGCCTCGCGCCTGGGCTCGCCGAGCGTGAAGTGATCGCCGGGCTCGTCGCGCACGGTCAGGAGCTGCACCGGTGCGACGATCTCGTCGCCGACCATCGAGAGCTTGTCGGGTGTGTAATAGGACAGGCCGTGGCCGCGCTTCTGCGCCTCCAGAAGCAGCGCAAAGGTGGAATCGCCCTTGATGTTGATACGGGCGATGGGGTCCATCTGGACGGCGACGTTCAGTTTCATGGTCTGCCTTTCAGGTCGAGGCGTCGAATGCCGCCAACACATGGCGTGGAAGTGATCGCGGCGCAATCAGCATGGCGTCGAATCGCAATTCGAATTCCGCATGCTCGGGATGCGTGACAAGCCAGCCCTGCGCGGCGTCGATGATGCGCCGCTGCTGGCGCGGCGTCACCGCATAGGCGGCCTCATCGAGGCTGGCACGCGCCTTGACCTCGACAAAGGCGATCAGGTTGCGGCGGCGCGCCACGAGGTCGATCTCGCCATGCGGGGTGCGGTAGCGCTTGGCGAGGATGCGGTAGCCCTTCGCCATCAGATAGGCAGCGGCGCGGCTCTCCGCGGAGATGCCGGTGCGGAACGCGGCGACGCGCTCGGGCGAGGCGATCTTCGGTTCCGGTTTCGGATCCGCTGGATCCTTAGGCTTCGCCATCGCCGCCCCGCAAATCTTTTGCGAGTTCGAGCGCGCGGGCATAGACCTCGCGCCGCGGCCGACCCGAGAGCGCGACTGCGTGTGCGACGGCGTCCTTGACGCTATGGGTGGCGAGCTGCTCGCGCAGGAGATCGTCCAGCGCGTCCGGTGTCAGCACGTCGGCATCCGCGGCAGGCGGAGCGATCACCAGCACGAATTCGCCGCGCGTCTCCAGCGTGTCCGCCTCGCGCGCCAGCTCATCGAGCTTCGCGCGCGAGATCTCCTCGTGCAGTTTTGTCAGCTCGCGGCAGATTGCGGCCTCGCGCGTGCCCATGATCTCGGCGAGCTCGGCGAGCGTATCCTGTACCCGATTGCCGGATTCGAACATCACCAGCGTCGCGTCGATGCGGGCAAGTTCGGTGAGGCGCGACCGCCGCGCGGCGGATTTCGCCGGCAAAAATCCCTCGAAGAAGAAACGGTCGGTCGGCAGGGCCGCGACCGACAGCGCCGCCAGCACCGAGGATGGGCCGGGTAGCGCATAGACCGCATGGCCGGCTGCGCAGACATCGCGGACCAGCTTGAAGCCGGGATCGGAGATCAGCGGCGTGCCGGCGTCCGACACCAGCGCGACCGAGCCGCCTGCGGCAAGCGCCTCCAGGATCCTTGGGCGGGCGGCCTCGGCATTGTGCTCGTGATATTGCTTGAGCGGCGCCGAGATATTGTAACGCTCGGTCAGGCGCCGCGTGATGCGGGTGTCCTCGCAGCAGATGACGTCGACCCCGGCCAGCGTCTGCAGCGCACGGAGGGTGATGTCGCCGAGATTGCCGATCGGGGTCGCGACCAGATAGAGGCCGGCCGCCGCCTTCGGCACCGCGAGCCGATGGGCGTCGATGGAGAAACCGCGCGGGGCGGCGTCCGTAGCTTCAGTCGTATTTATCGGGGCCGGCTTTGCGCGCATAATCAGACGAACTTAGGCATGATCCCCGGGGCTGGGAACCGGTCCCCCGAAAAAGATCGTGCCGGGCAAGATACTGAACTGGGGCGAGGAAAGACTGGAATGTGATCCATCCGGCATCACATTCCCTAGCAAATGAAGCGTCAGCGCCATATTCGTGGCGGAAACCCCGCTTTGATGCTGGATGACGGACGGCGAGCAGCCAACCAGGAACGTAAGGCAGTCGCGTTAAGCGGGCATTATCCTTTTGTTTTGGTTAACTATTTGCCGACAATATGCCTGAATCCGCGGCTTCTGTCGCGGCAAGATTTGCTGTGATCGGCCGGCGACGGAAGATCAGAAGAAGAGCTGCCATGGTGGGCCCGCGTGATCTGAAGTCTTCCGTTAACGGGTCCCGTTTGTCGGGGGCGACCCGGCGGAGTGCGCTTGGCCTGCTGCTCGGCGCGCCCTTGCTGTCAGCCTGCGCCGGCGTGCAGCAGAGCCTCAGCCAGTTTTCCAACCCGTTCTCGAGCTCATCCCCGCCGCCGGCCCAGCCGGCCGGGCCGCCGCAACAGGCGACGACCGCCGGCGCCGGCGGGGTGAAGGTCGGCGTGATCCTGCCGCTCTCGGCCGCCGGCAATGCCGGACTTGCCGCGCAGTCGATGCACAACGCCGCCGAGATGGCGCTGGCCGAGTTCCAGAACCCGAACATCCAGCTCCTGATCAAGGACGACAATGGCAGCCCGCAAGGTGCGCAAGCCGGTGCGCAGCAGGCAATCGACGAAGGCGCCGAGATCATTCTGGGGCCGCTGTTTGCACAGTCGGTCCCCGCCGTGGCGCAGGTCGCGCGCACGCGCGGCATCTCGGTGATGGCGTTCTCGACCGATTCGAGCATCGCAGGCCGCGGCGTCTATCTCTTGAGCTTCCTGCCTGAGTCCGACGTCAATCGCATCGTCGAATATTCCGCCAGCATCGGGAAACGCTCCGTCGCCGTGCTCGTGCCCGACAATGCCTATGGCAATGTGGTCGAAGCCGCGGTGAAGGCCGCAGTGCCCAGGCGCGGCGGACGCATCGTCGCGTTCGAGAAATACGGCGCCGATCGCGCGACGCCGGCGCGCACCGTCGCGCAGCAGCTCGGCAGCGCGGATGCACTGTTCATTGCCGATGACGGCGATGCCGTCGTCGCGGTCGCGGATGCAATGACCGCAGCGGGCGCGAATTTGCGCAACATCCAGCTGCTCGGCACCGGCCTGTGGGACAGCCCGCGTGTCTATGCCAGCCCAAGCCTGCAGGGTGGCCTCTATGCCGCACCCGATCCGGCCGGCTTCCGCGCGTTCTCCGGCCGCTACCGTACCAAATATGGTGCCGAACCGATCCGCACCGCGACGCTCGCCTATGACGCGGTGGCGCTTGTCGCAGCGCTCGCGCGCACGCAGGGCACCACGCGCTTCTCGTCCGACGTGCTCACCAATCCCTCCGGCTTCGCCGGCATCGACGGCCTGTTCCGCTTCCGCGCCGACGGCACCAATGAGCGTGGGCTCGCGGTGATGAAGGTGACGACGGGCGGCGGCGTTGCAGTCGCGGGCTCACCGAAGAGCTTTGGGGCTTAACGAGCTGCTGTAGGGTGGGCAAAGGCGCGCGCTTGCGCGCCGTGCCCATCATCTCTCAACAAATTTTCATGGAATGGTGGGCACGCTCCGCTTTGCCCACCCCACGAGATCTCATTATGCTGCGAGATCCGCGACCACCGCATCCAGCACTGGGAATCCGCTGCTCGTGACGCGCAAACGGCCCGTCGCATCCACCGTGATCGCGCCTTCCTCGCGCAGTAGCGCGATGCGTTTGGGATCGAGCGGGCGGCCGGAGAGCGCGGTGTAGCGCTCGGGGTCGATACCTTCGGCCAAGCGCAGTCCCATCAGCAAGAATTCGTCGGCGCGTTCTTCGCTGTTGAGAAGATCGTCGGTGACGACGCCATGGCCGCTGCTTTCGACGCGCATCACCCAGGCTTCGGGACGCTTCTCGGTGGCGGTGGCATGGCGGATGCCGTCGATATCGAGGCGGCCATGGGCGCCGGGACCGATGCCGGCATATTCCTCGCCGCGCCAGTACACCAGATTGTGCCGGCACTCGGCACCGCGCCGCGCGTGATTGGAAATCTCGTAGGCAGGCAGCCCCAGCTTGTCGCAGGTCTCCTGTGTCACGTCGTAAAGCGCGCGCGCGACCGCTTCGTCGGGCGTCTTCAGCTTGCCGGCCTGGTGTAGGCCGAAGAACGGCGTGCCTTCCTCGATCGTCAACTGATAGAGCGACAGATGCTCGGCCGCTTCGTCGATTGCGAGACGCAGTTCATCGGCCCACATCGCCGGCGTCTGGTCCGGCCGGGCGTAGATCAGATCGAACGAATAACGGTCGAACGAACGGCGCGCGATCGCAACGGCATCGAGCGCCTCGCGCGCGCTGTGCATGCGGCCCAGCGCCTTCAGCGAGGTATCGTCGAGCGCTTGCACGCCGAGCGAGACGCGGTTGACGCCGGCTGCGCGATAGCCGGCAAAGCGCGTGGCTTCGACACTGGTCGGGTTCGCCTCGAGTGTCACCTCGACGTCGTTGGCAACTTTCCAGTGCTTGCCGATCGCGTCGAGCACGGCGCCGACGGTTGCCGGCTGCATCAGCGACGGTGTCCCGCCGCCGAGGAAGATCGAGGTCACCTCGCGGCCGGGCGAGCGCTGTGCGGTGGTTTCGATCTCGCGGGCGAAGGCGGATGCAAAGCGCACCTCGTCGATCGCGGCGTGGCGGACATGGCTGTTGAAGTCGCAATAGGGGCACTTCGACAGGCAGAACGGCCAGTGCACGTAGACGCCAAAGGCTTCGGATTCCTGTTTTGACGCGTTTTCCTGGCGCGAACCGGTATCCACTTCGCTCGAAAACGCTCTAGCGCGGCTCAAGGCAGATCTCCGCCAGTTTCACGAAGGCGCGGGCGCGGTGCGACAGGCCGAGGCCGAGCGGCGGCAGGCCGTGCTTTTCAATGCCGGTCATCTCGCCGAAGGTGCGGTCGTAACCATCCGGCAGGAACATCGGATCGTAGCCGAAGCCGGCGGTGCCGCGCGGCGGCCACACCAGCGTGCCGTCGACGCGCGCCTCGACCTCTTCGAGATGATCGTCGGGCCAGGCGACGCAGAGCGCGGAGACGAAATGCGCCTTGCGCTTGTCCGGCGTGGTGGCGCCACGCTCCTGCAACAGGCGCTCGATCTGCGCCATTGCGGCAGCGAAATCCTTGGACGGTCCGGCCCAGCGCGCGCTGTGGATGCCGGGCGCGCCGTCGAGCGCATCGACCATGATGCCGGAATCGTCGGCGAAAGCGGGCAACTTCGTCGTCTGCGCCGCCGCGACCGCCTTGATCGCTGCATTGCTGCGGAAATCGTTGCCGGTCTCGTCTGGCTCGGGCAGGCCGAGCTCGCCGGCCGACACCACCTCGATGCCATGAGGCGCGAGCAGCTCCTTCATCTCGGCGAGCTTGCCGGGATTATGGGTCGCGATGACGAGCTTTCCGGTGATTCGGCGGTGCATGGGCTTATTGACTACGCGACAGCCAGTTTCTGCAAGTCCACGAGACGCGCGATGCCCTTTTGCGCCAGGGCGATCAGCGCAAGGAACTCGTCCTGGGTAAACGGCTCGCGTTCCGCCGTGCCCTGCACCTCGATGATGCGGCCATCGCCGGTCATGACGAAATTGGCGTCGGTCTGGGCTTCCGAATCCTCGGCATAGTCGAGATCCAGCACCGGCTTGCCCTGATAGATGCCGCAGGAGATCGCGGCGACGTTGTCGCGCATCACGTTGGCCTTGATCATGTTGCGCGTCTTCATCCAGTTGATGCAGTCGGCGAGCGCGACCCAGGCGCCGGTGATCGAGGCGGTGCGGGTGCCGCCGTCGGCCTGGAGCACGTCGCAATCGACCGTGATCTGGCGCTCGCCGAGCGCTTCGAGATCGACGATGGTGCGCAACGAACGCCCGATCAGGCGCTGAATCTCGACGGTGCGGCCGCTCTGCTTGCCGGCGGCGGCTTCGCGGCGGGTGCGTTCGGAGGTCGCGCGCGGCAGCATGCCGTATTCGGCGGTGACCCAGCCGCGGCCCTGGCCCTTCAGCCAGGGCGGCAGGCGGTCTTCCAGCGTAGCGGTGACCAGCACATGGGTGTCGCCGAACTTCACGAGGCAGGAGCCTTCCGCATATTTGACCACGCCACGCTCCAGCGTCACGGGGCGCAATTCGTCGGGCGCACGGCGGCTTGGCCGCATGGGAATTCCTCCAAAACTCTCGGAAAAGGGCTATTCGCGGTGCTTGTAGGTGGGGTGAGGGTGGGCGGCAAGGGGGGAAGACAAGGCTTTTTGACCCCCGGTTTTCCACCCCGCAAACGCCACGCTTGTCAGAACCCTCGGGGATGGACAAATTATCAGCATCTGAGAGGAGTTACCCTGTGGCCCATCACGATCCGATCCATCTGATCGCGCCGCGCGCAGGCCTCGCCCAGCTCAACGAGCGTTCCCGCGACATCTTTCGTCAAATTGTCGAAAGCTATCTCGCGACCGGTGAGCCGGTGGGCTCGCGCAACATCTCACGGCTGATCGCGATGCCGCTGTCGCCGGCCTCGGTCCGCAACGTCATGGCCGATCTGGAACATCTCGGCCTGATTTATGCGCCCCACACCTCTGCTGGCCGGCTGCCCACGGAACTCGGCTTGCGCTTCTTTGTCGACGCCTTGATGCAGGTCGGCGACCTCAACGACGCCGAGCGGCAGTCGATCCAGAGCCAGCTGACCTCGGTCGGGCAGGCGCAGTCGGTCGAGGCGGCGCTCGACCAGGCGCTGACGCGGCTGTCGGGTCTCACCCGCACCGCTGCTGTCGTTCTAACGCCGAAATCGAATACCCGGCTGAAACACATCGAATTCGTCCGGCTGGAACCCGAGAAGGCGCTGGTGATCCTGGTCGGCGAGGACGGCCAGGTCGAAAACCGCGTGCTGACGCTGCCGCCGGGGGTTCCCTCCTCGGCCATCACCGAAGCCGGCAACTTCCTCAATTCGCGGATTCGCGGCCGGACACTCGCCGAGGCGCGACTCGAGCTGGAAACCGCGCTCGGCGAGGCTCGCGCCGAGCTCGACCAATTGACGCAAAAGGTGATCTCGGCCGGGATTGCGAGCTGGTCCGGCGGCGATAATGAAGACCGCCAGCTCATCGTTCGCGGCCACGCCAATCTGCTGGAGGATCTGCACGCGCTGGAGGATCTCGAGCGGGTGCGGCTGCTGTTCGACGATCTCGAGACCAAGCGCGGCGTGATCGACCTGCTCGGGCGCGCCGAAACCGCCGAAGGCGTGCGGATTTTCATCGGTTCGGAGAACAAGCTGTTCTCGCTGTCGGGGTCCTCCACCATCATCTCGCCCTATCGGGACGCGGCCGGCCACATCGTCGGCGTTCTGGGCGTGATCGGGCCGACGCGGCTGAATTATGCCCGTGTGATCCCGACCGTGGACTATGCCGCCCGCATCGTCAGCCGCCTGCTGGGGGGCTGACCGGCATTTGAGCCGATCACGGGCGCTTGATTTTCAGCGCCCGAAGCACGATATCCGGGCCAGCAAAATCCCGTAAGACGAGCTTGAAAAGAGAGCCGATGACCGATCAAGACCGGCAACCCGAAGACACGACCGCCGCGACCGGCGAGCCGGTGGTGTCAAAACCCTACATCATGCCCGACGATCCCGAGCCGGGTTCGGTGGAATTGCTGCAGAAGGAAGCCGCCGAGTCACGCGACCGCATGCTGCGGACGCTGGCCGAGATGGAAAATCTGCGCAAGCGCACCGCCAGGGAGGTCGCTGACTCCAAGCTCTACGGCGTCACCGGCTTTGCCCGCGACGTGCTCGACATTGCCGACAATCTTCAGCGCGCGCTCGACGCCGTTCCGGCCGAAGCGCGTGCCGCCGCCGATCCCGGCCTGATCGCGCTGATCGAAGGCGTCGAGCTCACCGAGCGCTCGCTGCTCAACGCGCTGGAAAAGCACGGCGTGAAGAAGTTCGATCCGCAGGGCCAGAAGTTCGATCCGAACTTCCAGCAGGCGATGTATGAGGTGCCCGATGCGTCGGTGCCCGCGGGCACAGTGGTGCAGGTCATGCAGGCCGGCTACACCATCGGCGATCGCGTGCTGCGTCCGGCGCTGGTCGGCGTCGCCAAGGGTGGCACCAAGCCCGCGCCCGCGGCGAACAGCAACGAGGCGGACTGATTGATCGTCATGGTGAGGAGGCGCGAAGCGCCGTCTCGAACCATGAAGGCCCCGCTGTATCAGCTCGGCCTTCATCCTTCGAGACGCACGCGAAGGGCGCGCTCCTCAGCATGAAGGTTTGGTAGCGATCGCGCTTTGTCTTACGCGCTCGCCGCGATATCCGCAGACTGAATCCGCTTCACGCCGGCCTTGGCCATATCGGCCCAGGCCTTCGCGAGCGAGCCCTGATTGTCGATGCCGCGGCAGGCGTCTTCCACGACATAGACCTCAAAACCCGCCTTGCGCGCATCGAGCGCGGTCCAGGCGACGCAGAAATCCGTTGCGAGACCCGCAACGAAGACGCGCTTGATCTTGCGGCCCTTGAGATAACCGGCAAGTCCGGTCGAGGTCTTGCCGTCGGCTTCGAGGAACGCCGAATAGCTGTCGACGTCCTTGTGAAAGCCCTTGCGGATGATGAGCTCGGCCTGCGGGATCGAGAGGTCCTTCGACAGCAAGGCGCCGTCGGTGCCTTGCACGCAATGGTCGGGCCACAGCACCTGCTTGCCGTAGGGCAGGTCGATGGTCTCGAACGGCTTCTTGCCGGAATGCACCGAAGCGAACGAGACGTGGCCGGGCGTGTGCCAGTCCTGCGTCATCACCACGTTCGAGAACGCTTTCGCCATCTTGTTGATCACAGGCACGACCTGCTCGCCTTCCTTTACCGCGAGGCTGCCGCCGGGCAGGAAGCAGTTTTGCACGTCGATCACGAGCAGCGCGGATGTGTCGTCGGGCTTGATCGTGGCCGCTGCGAAAAGTGCGGATGGAGCGAGGCCCGCGAGGGCCGTGGTCCCCAGCGCCGCCAAGATCTGTCGTCGGTTTAGCATCGTCGGCCTCCCCTCCAGGATGATCCAATGGAGGGAAGCCTAGTTCCGTTCGTGTACGAACAAAAGCCCGAAAATGCAGCCGGCTCTGGTGAGCGGTTGGGCTGTCAGCCCCAAGAAACTAGCCCTTGGGCTGGATGCCGTCGCGCACGGCGCGGAAGCGGGTGAAGGCGTCCGGCCACTGGTCGCGCGGCGCGCTGGCGATGATGCGGAGCGAAGCACCGCCGGGCGCGAAGCGGATCCACTGCACCACGGTCACCGGCGTCTTGTCCTTGCCACTGACGCCGTCGATCCGGGTCTCGAAGCCCGGCTGGCCGTTGATGCGGATCGGCTCCGACATGGTGACGCGGGACTCGCGCACCCCGGGGATCTGGAGCGCCGCCTCCTGGGCAAAGCGGGCGCGGTCGTCAGCCTGCTGCGGCGTGGCGCCGATCAGGCCGAGGATCATGAACGGCTTAGATTCATAGCCCGAGCTCTCGTTGCCGTCGGCCAAGATGATGCTCGAGCCCGGGACCAGCGTGCGGATGTCCTTGAAGCTGGCGAGATCGGTGATCTTGAACGGCATCAGCCCGATCTGCTCGTCAGCCGACACCTCCTTGCGGGTCACGGCGGTGGCAAACATCTGCCGCACCGCCTCATCGGTGTAGATCCTCGACGCGTTCTCGGGCACCTGCACGGCGACATAGCCGGAGAAGCCGGTGCCCGGCACGATCATCGAATAGCGCCTCACCGGGGTCGTGCCGGCCTTGCCGCTCTCGGTGGTGAAATAGGCAAGGCCCGCGAGCGTCTCAATCTTGTCCGGCTTGATGCCGTTGCTGCCGGCCGGATTGGCGTTGAAGGCGCCCACGACCTCGCCATAGGCCGCCGGCGGCAGCTCGGTGATCAGCACCTTGACGCTGCCGTCCTCACTCTCGAAGCCCGGAAAGGTCTTGGCCGTGTTCAGCCCGACCAGCGGCACCATGCCGAGGCGCAAGCCAGGCGGAAACACGGCGTCGGCGGAGAGCGCCGGAAATGCTGTGGCAACGAGCAGGGCGAGCGCGGCGAGGGGGCGGGTCAGCTTCATGGGCACTCTGATTGGTTCACATTGAGGCCGTTCAATGGTCGGCGATTGGGCCGCTTTGTCGCGCGAAGCAGCCCCATGGGAGGCAGCCCATGGCGAGGCTGTCCGGCCGGCGCCTTTTAGCGGGTTTGGCGCGCCGGCAACAGGGCCGGGCCAATCACGGGCGGCGGGGCTGGCAGATGGCCGAACCTGTTAATATTTCCTCACCCGCAAGGGCGGTGAGGCCCGGATATGATCTTCCAAAACCCAATGTTTTCACGGCCGAAACTTGCGCTCGGTCCTTGCGGGCCCCTCCCCCCCTCCTATATGAGCGTCAACCATCGCAATATCGCGAATGTTTGATCTTAGGGGGTTTCGGTTCGGGTGCCTTCTGGGCCCAGCCAACCTGCCGCAAAAACAAGGATATCAGGACCATGGGAAAGGTCATTGGGATCGACCTCGGCACCACGAATTCGTGCGTCGCCGTAATGGATGGCAAGAACGCCAAAGTCATCGAGAATTCCGAAGGCATGCGCACGACGCCTTCGATCGTCGCCGTGACGGACGACGGTGAGCGCCTCGTCGGCCAGCCTGCCAAGCGCCAGGCCGTTACCAATCCAGAGCGTACGTTCTTCGCAGTGAAGCGCCTCATCGGCCGCCGCTACGACGACCCGATGGTCGAGAAGGACAAGAAGCTCGTTCCGTACAAGATCGTGAAGGCTTCCAACGGCGACGCCTGGGTCGAGGCCGACGGCCAGACCTACTCGCCCTCGCAGGTCTCGGCGTTCATCTTGCAGAAGATGAAGGAGACCGCGGAAGCCCATCTCGGCCAGAAGGTCGACCAGGCGGTCATCACCGTTCCCGCCTACTTCAACGACGCCCAGCGCCAGGCGACCAAGGACGCCGGCAAGATCGCGGGCCTTGAAGTGCTGCGCATCATCAACGAGCCGACCGCGGCTGCGCTGGCCTATGGTCTGGACAAGACCAAGACCGGCACGATCGCCGTGTACGACCTCGGCGGCGGCACGTTCGATATTTCCATTCTCGAGATCGGCGACGGCGTGTTCGAGGTGAAGTCGACCAACGGCGACACCTTCCTCGGCGGCGAAGATTTCGATATGCGCCTCGTGGGCTATCTGGCCGACGAGTTCCAGAAGGAGCAGGGCATCAACCTGCGCAACGACAAGCTCGCGTTGCAGCGCCTGAAGGAAGCCGCTGAAAAGGCCAAGATCGAGCTGTCGTCGACGACGCAGACCGAGATCAACCTGCCCTTCATCACCGCGGACCAGACCGGCCCGAAGCATCTGACGATGAAGCTCACCCGCGCCAAGTTCGAAGCGCTGGTCGACGACCTCGTCCAGAAGACCGTCGAGCCCTGCCGCAAGGCGCTGAAGGACGCCGGCGTCACCGCCGGCGAGATCGGTGAAGTCGTTCTGGTCGGCGGCATGTCGCGCATGCCGAAGGTCCAGGAAGTCGTGAAGCAGCTGTTCGGCAAGGAGCCGCACAAGGGCGTCAATCCGGACGAGGTCGTGGCGATCGGTGCCGCGATCCAGGCCGGCGTGCTCCAGGGCGACGTCAAGGACGTGCTGCTGCTCGACGTGACCCCGCTGTCGCTGGGCATCGAGACGCTGGGCGGCGTGTTCACCCGCATCATCGATCGCAACACCACGATCCCGACCAAGAAGAGCCAGGTGTTCTCGACCGCCGAGGACAACCAGAACGCGGTCACCATCCGCGTCTTCCAGGGCGAGCGTGAAATGGCGGCCGACAACAAGATGCTCGGCCAGTTCGACCTGATGGGTATTCCGCCGGCTCCGCGCGGCATGCCGCAGATCGAGGTGACCTTCGACATCGACGCCAACGGCATCGTCAACGTTTCGGCCAAGGACAAGGCGACCGCCAAGGAACAGCAGATCCGCATTCAGGCCTCCGGTGGCCTGTCGGAAGCCGACATCGACAAGATGGTCAAGGACGCCGAGGCCAATGCCGCGGCCGACAAGCAGCGCCGCGAGGCGGTCGACGCCAAGAACCACGCCGACGCGCTGGTGCACTCCACCGAGAAGGCACTGGCCGAGCACGGTTCGAAGGTCGGCGAGACCGAGCGCCGCGCCATCGAGGATGCCGTCAGCGACCTCAAGGAAGCGCTGAAGGGCAGCGATGCCGAGGCGATCAAGACCAAGACCAACACGCTGGCCCAGGCTTCGATGAAGCTCGGTGAGGCCATGTACACGCAGCAGGCCGAGGCCGACGCCAAGAGGGATGCGGCCAAGGACGACGTCGTCGACGCGGAATTCACCGAGGTCGACGACGACAAGAACAACAAGAAGTCTGCATAAGCCCGAGAGGGTATGATGCGGACGGCTTGGACCCCACACGCTGCACAGGCCTCCCCTCTCAAGGGGGAGGCCGTCGTGTCGGGCTCGACGGGACGAGCGCCCGTGACGATCGATCAATTCCTAGCCGTTATTCTCGACGTTGCCATGCAGTCCTCTGCCGCAAGGCGGAAGGCTGCCTATATCGTCACGTGGCGACGTTGCTTCGCCCCGACTTGAATCGCGATTGGATAGACCGAGTTGAACATGTCCACGTCCGCCAAGCGCTGCTATTACGAAACCCTCGAAGTCGAACGTGACGCCGACGAATCCAGGTTGAAGTCGTCGTTCCGCAAGCTGGCGATGAAGTTTCACCCCGACCGCAATCCCGGGGATGACACCAGTGAGGTCAAGTTCAAGGAGATCAACGAGGCCTACGAGGTCCTGAAGGACAAGGACAAGCGCGCGGCCTATGACCGTTTCGGCCATGCCGCCTTCGAGCAGGGCGGTCCCGGCGGCGGCGGTGCCGGTTTCGGTGCGGGCTTCGCCTCCTCGTTCTCCGATATTTTCGAAGATCTGTTCGGCATGGCCGGACAGCGCGGCCGCGGCGGCCGCGAGCGTGGCGCCGACCTGCGCTACAACATGGAAATCACTCTCGAGGAAGCCTTTGGCGGCAAGACCGCGCAGATCGAGATTCCGGTCTCGGTCACCTGCGAGGCCTGCTCGGGCATCGGCGCCAAGGCGGGCACCAAGCCCAAGATCTGCTCGACCTGCGGCGGTGCCGGCCGCGTGCGGCAGTCGCAGGGCTTCTTCACTCTCGAGCGCACCTGCCCCGGCTGCCAGGGCCGCGGCCAGATGATCGAGGACGCCTGCCCGTCCTGCTCGGGCCAGGGTCGCGTCACCCGCGAGCGGAATCTGTCGGTCAACATCCCCCAGGGCGTCGAGGACGGCACCAGGATCAGGCTCGCCGGCGAAGGCGAGGCCGGCGTCCGCGGCGGCCCGCCCGGCGATCTCTACATCTTCCTGTCGCTGGCCCAGCACCAGTTTTTCCAGCGCGACGGCGCCGATCTGCATTGTCGCGTGCCGATCTCGATGGTGACCGCGGCGCTTGGCGGTGAATTCGAGGTGCCGACCATCGACAAGGGCAAGGCCAAGGTGAAGGTCCCCGCCGGAACCCAGTCCGCCCGCCGATTCCGCATTGCATCAAAGGGCATGCCGGTGCTGCGCTCACGCCAGATGGGCGACATGTACGTTCAGGTCGTGGTCGAGACCCCGCAGAACCTCACCAGGAAGCAGCAGGAATTGCTGGCCGAGTTCGACAAGCTCTCCTCCGGCAACACCCAGCCGGAATCCGAGGGCTTCTTTACCAAGGTCAAGGATTTCTTCGGTAATCGGGCGAGTTGAGCCGTCTTGACCGTATCGCCTTCGGCCTATACCTCTTTGTGACCATTTTCTGACACGCCGCGGTCACGCGGTCTCGTCCCGTCCGGTCCAGACATGCCATTGCCGTCGTCCGCGCGTGCGTTGAAGAAGCCTCGTCTTGACGACGAGGTGCGCTTTCTGAGGTCGTGGATCGAAAAGCCCCTCCACATGGGCGCGGTGATGCCGTCGGGCAAACTTCTCGCCCGAACCATGGCTCATTACGTCGATGTCAATTCGGATGCTCCGGTGGTCGAGCTCGGGCCCGGCACGGGCGCCATCACCTCGGCACTGGTCGAGCGCGGCGTCGACCAGAAGCGCCTCGTCCTCGTCGAATACAATCCCGGCTTCTGCGCGCTTTTGCGCGACCGCTATCCGCAGGCCAAGGTGGTGCAGGGCGATGCCTATCGCCTCCGCGACACGCTCTGGAACGTACTGAGCGCGCCGGCTAGCGCGGTGGTCTCCGGCCTGCCGCTGGTCACAAAACCGATGCTGACGCGGCTGCGGCTCATTCGCGACGCCTTCACGGCGCTCGCGCCCGGCGCGCCCTTCGTCCAGTTCACCTATGCGGTGGTGCCACCGATCCCGAAATCGCTGCCCGGCGTGACCACGGAGGCCTCGGAACGGATCTGGATGAACCTTCCGCCGGCCCGCGTCTGGGTGTATCGCAAGGACTAATTCCGCCGGCTTCCTCTAATGCGCGGCGGGCTCGTTTCGCCGAACGTATTGGATCGGATGTCAGCCCCGAAAATCCTGGTCATTCCCGGCTCGCTCCGCACCGGCTCGCACAATGCGAAGCTGGCGGCGGTCGCCGCGTATGAATTCGCCCGGGCCGGCGTTGACGTCACGCGCATCTCGCTCGCCGATTTTCCGCTGCCGATTTACGACGGCGATCTCCAGGCCAAATCCGGCGTGCCCAAGCATGCGATCAATCTCAAGCGCATGATCGGCGCGCATCATGGCGTGCTGTTCGTCTCGCCCGAATACAACGCCTCGGTGCCGCCGCTGCTGAAGAATGCGATCGACTGGGTGAGCCGCGTGCATGAGCTCCACGAGGCGCGCGGCGAAGTGTTCCGCAACCGCGCCTTTGCGCTTGCCGGTGCTTCACAGAGCCGGCTCGGTGCGGCGCGCGCGCTACAGGCGTTGCGGCTGATCCTGACCTCCTGCCACGCCAATGTGATCGCCAGCCAGCTCACGCTCGCCTTTGCCGACCAGGCCTATGACGATATGGACAGGTTGAAGGACGAGGGCGATATCGCTTCGTTGAAGGAGTTGGTGCGGCAGTTGATCGACATTTCCCAACACATGATGTGAGGTGACATGACGCCAGCCGAAATCGCCCAGAAGGACCGCCTGATCGTTGCGCTCGATCTGCCGAGCGTTGATGCCGCGGAAGCGATGATCGCAAGGCTTGGCGACAGCGTCACGTTCTACAAGATCGGCTATCAGCTCGCTTATGCCGGCGGCCTGCCGCTGATCGGCAAGCTCGCCGACAAGGGCAAGAAGGTGTTTGCCGATCTCAAGCTGCACGACATCGGCAACACGGTGACGCGCGGTGTCGAGAGTGTCGCCAGGCTGGGTGCGACCTTCCTCACCGTGCACGCCTATCCGCAGACCATGAAGGGCGCCGTCGAAGGCCGCGGCACGTCGCGCCTGAAGATCCTCGCCGTCACGGTGCTGACCTCGTACAATGAGGACGATCTGCACGCGGCCGGCTACCGGCTCGGCGTCTCCGAGCTCGTCGAAGCGCGCGCGCAGCAGGCGCAGGTGCTCGGCGTCGATGGGCTGGTGTCCTCGCCCGAGGAAGTCGGAGCCTTGCGCAAGATCGTCGGCCACCAGATGCATCTCGTCACCCCCGGTATCCGCCCGGCGGGTTCGGCAACCGGCGACCAGAAGCGCATCATGACGCCCGGTCGCGCGATTGTCGCCGGCGCCGATTATCTCGTCGTCGGGCGGCCGGTGGTGGAAGCCACGGACCCCAAGGCAGTCGCAGACGCCATCCACGCCGAGGTCGCGCAGGCGCTCGGCTGACGAGCAACCAAGGAGAAGAACAATGGCAAAAGGCTACTGGATCGGGCGCGTCGACGTGAGCAATGACGAGGGCTACAAGCCCTACGCCGTCGCCAACGGTCCCATCTTCAAAAAATGGGGCGGCCGCTTCGTCGTCCGCGCCGGCAAGTTCACCACGGTCGAAGGTGCCAGCCGGACCCGCAACGTCGTGATCGAATTCCCGGACTACGAGACTGCGATCGCCTGCTACAACTCGCCGGAATACCAGGCCAACATCAAGGTGCGCCAGCCGCACGCGATCGCCGACCTCATCATCATCGAGGGCTATGACGGCCCACAGCCGTCGGACGGTTGAGGTTCGATCTTCTCTTTCCTACCCTCCAGGGGAGGGTAGGAGCGCGCCGCGTGCTGGTGGGCTTCGGTTGCCGGAACTGCATCCCGCCGCTACAACGGCCCTGAGAGGATCACACCATGTCAGACATGCGCTTGATTGTTGCTGGAGCCGGCGGCCGGATGGGCCGTGCGCTGACGCGGGCGATTTCCGAGAGCAAAGGCGCGGTGCTGGCTGGCGCCCTGGAGGCGCCTGGCTCGGAGTTGCTCGGCAAGGATGCCGGCGTGCTCGCCGGCTTGCCCGCCAACGGCATCACGGTGTCCGCCGATCTCTGGGCGATGTCGAAGGAGGCCGACGGCATTCTGGATTTCACCGTGCCGGCGGCCACCATCGCCAATGTCGCAATCGCAGCCGAGCGCGGGCTCGTCCATGTCATCGGCACCACGGGGCTTTCCAATTCCGATAATGCCGTGATCAGGAGCGTCACCAACCGCGCGGTCGTGGTGCAATCGGGCAATATGAGCCTGGGCGTCAATCTACTCGCCGCCGTGGTCAAGCGCGTCGCCAAGGCGCTCGACGAGAATTTTGACATCGAGATCGTCGAAGCCCATCACCGCATGAAGATCGATGCGCCCTCCGGCACCGCGCTGATGCTGGGCCAGGCTGCAGCGGCCGGCCGCGGCATCTCGCTCGAGGACAATGCGGAACGCGGCCGCGACGGCATCACCGGCGCGCGCAAGCCGGGCGCGATCGGCTTTGCCTCCTTGCGCGGCGGCACCGTCGCCGGCGAGCACAGCGTGACCTTCCTCGGCCCGTTCGAGCGCCTGACGCTGTCGCATCTCGCCGAGGACCGCATGCTGTTCGCGCACGGCGCGCTGAAGGCGGCGCTGTGGGCGCATGGCAAGAAGCCGGGGCACTACTCCATGGCCGACGTGCTCGGCCTTTCAGACATCTGAGCAAAGCAAGCAACGGAACTAGTCAATGAGCGAACGTCTTCTCGTGCTGGTGCGGCACGGCCAGAGCGAATGGAATCTGAAGAACCTGTTCACCGGCTGGAAGGATCCTGATCTCACCGAGCTCGGTGTGAAGGAGGCCTCGGAAGCCGGCCGCAAGCTGAAGGTGCAGGGCCTCGTGTTCGATGTTGCCTACACCTCGGTGCTCACGCGCGCACAGCACACGCTCGATCTCATTCTCGGCGAGCTCGGCCAGACGGGCTTGCCGACCTCGAAGGACCTCGCCCTGAACGAGCGCGACTACGGCGATCTCTCCGGCCTCAACAAGGACGACGCGCGCAAGAAATGGGGCGAGGATCAGGTGCTGATCTGGCGCCGCTCCTACGACGTGCCGCCGCCCGGCGGCGAAAGCCTGAAGGACACGCTGGCGCGGGCGCTGCCGTATTATGTGCAGGAAATCCTGCCCGGCGTGCTCAACGGCAAGCGCACGCTTGTTGCCGCTCACGGCAACTCGCTGCGCGCTCTGATCATGGTGCTGGAGAAGCTGTCGCCCGAAGGCATCTTGAAGCGCGAGCTCGCCACCGGCGTGCCGATCATCTATCGCCTCAACGCGGATTCGACGGTGGAGTCGAAGCTGGATCTGGCGGGCTGAGCTTCTTCGCCTCTCCCCGCGTGCGGGGAGAGGCCGGATTGCATCTTCGATGCAATCCGGGTGAGGGGGACTCTCCGCGAGTCCGACTGTCACCGTCCCCGCGGAGACTCCCCCTCACCCCAACCCTCTCCCCGCAAGCGGGGCGAGGGAGAAAAATCACTGCATCCCCAGCTGCCCGGCTTCCCAGCCCAGCATCGCCTGCTTGCGGGTGATGCCCCAGTGGTAGCCGGTGAGCGTGCCGCTCTTGCCGAGCGCGCGGTGGCAGGGCACGACGAATGAGACCGGGTTCTTGCCGACGGCTGCGCCGACGGCGCGCGACGCCTTCGGATTGTTGATGTTGCAGGCGATGTCGGAATAGGACACCGCGCGTCCCATCGGGATCTTCAACAGCGTCTCCCACACCCGCACCTCGAAATCGGTGCCGATCATGACTACGCGCAGCGGCTGATCCGGCCGCCAGAGTTTCGTGTCGAAGATGCGCTGCGCGAGCGGTGCGGTGCCTTCGTGATCCTCGACATAGGTTGCGTTTCGCCATCGTCGCGTCATGTCGGCGAGTGCGATCTTCTCTTCGCCGGGGTCGGCGAAGGCGAGACCTGACAGACCGCGATCGGTGGCGATCACGATCGCGGTGCCGAACGGCGAGGGGTGGAAGCCGTAGCGCAAGGTGAGGCCCGCGCCGCCGTTCTTCCATTCGCCCGGCGACATCGCTTCGTGGGTGACGAAGAGATCGTGCAGCCGGCCCGGCCCCGAGAGGCCTGAGTCGAGCGCGGCGTCGAGGATGCTCGCGGAGTCCCGCAGCAACCCCTTGGCGTGGTCGAGGGTGAGCGCCTGCATAAAGGCCTTCGGCGTGATCGAGGCCCAGCGGCGGAACAGATGGTGCAGCTCATCCGGCGTGACGCCGGCTGCATCCGCCATTGCCTCGATGGCCGGCTGCGCGCGCCAGTTCTCCGAGATGAAGGCGATCGCCCGGCGCACCGAATCGTAGTCGCGCAGCGCGGCGTTCTGGGAGCCCGGCCTGGCCAGGCGCTGGTCATGTATGGCGAGTGTCATCATGACCGGAAATGTAAGCGCGCCAGGGGTACTAAACCACCCGATTTCCGACTGCGATCAGATGACCGGATTGTAGGTCGGGCCGCGCTTGGCAGCATTCAGCGCCTCAACCAAGCCTTTGTAGAAACTTGCCTTTTCGTCCGGTCCCAGGAAACGGGCGATCTGGATCTGGTGGCCGCGCGAGATCAGGTAGAGGTGCTCGATGCCAAAATCCTCGTCCATTTCCATGTCGAGGCGGACCCAGAGCGGATTGAAAGTCCATTCTGCAACCCGGCCGCGATGGCTGACGCGCCGGACGCGCATTTCGGTGGTCGTGACCGTGATCTCCTCGCGCGCTCGCGCGGTGCGGAAATTGACCTTGAAGGCCCACCAGATCACCAGGACGTCGAGGCCGAAAAAGCCGAACACCGGCCAGGCGCCCTTCATCAGGAACACGATGCCGGTGACGAAGCTGACGACGCTCAGGAACAGCATCACGGCGAGAAAGCCGGTGCGGTTCAGCGAGCGATGCGGCGTCAGCAGCGCGGAGAAGATCTGCTGCTCGGCATGACCTTCAAGATCTTGGCGCTCAATTTCGTTGCCTGTGCTCATCGTCCCTCAGTATATCCCGATCATGGCGAAAATCACCCGCAAGCCGGCCCCGCGCAAAACGGCGGTGCCGAAGAAAAAGGCAAAGGCAGCCAGCGCGAAGCCCAAGCCTTCCGCCAAAAAATCGCCTTCCGCGAAGAAATCGGCGCCGGCCAAAAAATCGCTCAAGGCGATAAAGCCCAATTCTATCAAACCCTGGACGCCCGCGGAGATCCACGAGGTCTTCAGCCGTTTCCGCAAAGCCAACCCGGAGCCGAAGGGCGAGCTCGAGCACCTCAATCCGTTCACGCTGCTTGTCGCCGTGGTGCTGTCGGCGCAGGCGACCGATGCCGGGGTCAACAAGGCGACACGCGCATTGTTCGCGGTCGCGGATACGCCGCAGAAGATGCTCGATCTCGGCGAAGAACGCCTGCGCGACTACATCAAGACTATCGGCCTCTACCGCACCAAGGCCAGGAACGTGATCGCGTTGTCCGCAAAGGTGCTCAGCGATTTCGGCGGCGAGGTGCCGCGCACGCGTGCCGAGATCGAATCGCTGCCGGGCGCGGGACGCAAGACCGCGAACGTCGTGCTCAACATGGCCTTCGGCGAGCACACCATGGCGGTCGACACGCATGTTTTTCGCGTCGGCAATCGCACCGCGCTGGCGCCCGGCAAGACGCCGCTCGAGGTCGAGCTTGGTCTCCAAAAGGTGATCCCGGCCGAATTCATGCTGCATGCCCATCATTGGCTGATCCTGCACGGCCGCTATACTTGCCTCGCGCGAAAACCGCGCTGCGAGGTATGCCTGATCAACGATCTCTGCCGGTGGCCGGAGAAGACGGTGTGAGCATGGCGCTCGGGCAAAGGGGTTTTGGGGGACCATCGTGAGTCAGCAGGAACAAGTTTCGCCGTCGCCGACCGCCACACCGGCTCCGCCGCCCAAACCGACGCAGCGGCCGGCGAGCTCGCTCTGGAGCCGGCTCGCGATCCCGCTGCTTGCCGTGATCGTTGCGCTCGCCTTCGTCGCGCTGGCGACGTTGCGGTTCGACGAATGGGTCGGCAATGCCGTGGTCCAGACTACCAATGACGCCTATGTGCGCGCCGAGCTGACGCGGCTTGCAAGCCGCGTCTCCGGCGAGGTGCTGACTGTCGCCGTGACCGACTTCCAGCGCGTCAAGGCCGGCGACCTCCTGATCCAGATCGATCCCGCCGATTACCAGGCCCAGGTCGCGCAGTCCGAGGCGGCCGTGGCCGCCGCGCAAGCCGTGCTCGACAATCTCGCCAACCAGATCGAGCTGCAATATGCGACGATCGCCCAGGCCGAGGCTTCGCGCCTGTCGGCAGAGGCGCTCGAGGTCGAAGCCAAGCAGGAGCAGGAGCGCCAGCAATCGCTGTCGCAGTCCGAAGCCGGCACGCGGCAGCGGCTTGAGCAGGCGGTCGCGGGCCTCGCCAAGGCGCAGGCCGATGTGCGCGCGAGCCGCGCGGTGATCGCGGCCCAGCAGCATCAGCTCGAGGTCCTGCAAGGCACCAAGAAGCAACGCGCCGCCGATCTCGACGCCACCAAGGCGACGCTAGCAAGCGTCAAGCTCAAGCTCGGCTACACCAGGATCACCGCGCCGTTCGACGGCGTCGTCGGTGAGCGCCAGGTGCAGCCCGGCGACTACGTCAACATCGGGACCAACCTCATCAACGTGGTGCCGCTGCCACAGGTCTATGTGATCGCGAATTACAAGGAGACCCAGCTCACGCACGTCGCTCCGGGCCAGCCGGTCGAGATCACCGTCGACAGTTTCCCACGCGAGAAGCTGCGCGGAAAGGTCGAGCGTATCGCACCCGCGACCGGTGCGCAGGTCGCGCTGCTGCCGCCTGATAATGCGACCGGCAATTTCACCAAGGTCGTGCAGCGCATTCCCGTGCGCATCCAGTTCGACGACAATCAGCCCTTGCTGGCGCGGCTCGTGCCGGGCATGTCCGTCGTGACCAGCATCGACACGAAGGACGCGAATGGCGGGAAATGACGACGCCGGCCGTGGACCGGTCTCGCGCGGCAGCATTGCGGCGCAGCCGCTGTTCGCGGTCGCGGCCGTCCTGCTCGGCTCGTTCCTGGCCAATTTCGACAGCCGGCTGACCACGGTCGGCCTGCCCGATCTGCGCGGCGCATTCGGGCTTACCTTCGACGAGGGCGCCTGGCTCTCCACCGCCGGCATCGGCTCGCAGATCTTCATCGCACCCGCGGTGGCGTGGCTTGCGACCGTGTTTGGCCTGCGCCGCGTGCTCGGCATCCCGAGTCTTGTCTATGCCGTCGTTTCGCTGATCGTTCCCTTCGTGCGCGATTATCCGACCCTGATCGCGCTCAGCGTCGTGCATGGCCTGCTGCTCGGCACCTTCGTGCCGGCGACGCTGATGATCGTGTTCCGCAATCTGCCGATCCGCTGGTGGCTGCCGGCGATCGCGCTTTATTCGATCCGCGTCGGCTTTGCCTTGGACTCATCGACCTCGCTGGTCGGCTTCTATGTCGATCATCTCGGCTGGCAGTGGCTGTATTGGCAGAGCGTCCTGATCGCGCCGCTGATGGGCCTGATGGTCTATCTGGGCACGCCGAACGAGCCGGTCAATCGCGCGCTGCTGCGCGAGGCCGATTGGGGCGGCATGCTGCTGCTCGGCGCTTCCGTCGGGATGATCTATGCCGGCCTCGATCAGGGCAATCGCCTGGACTGGCTCGGCTCCGGCACGGTGATGGCGTTGCTTGTGGGCGGCGGCGTGCTGTTCGTAGCTTTCCTCCTCAACGAGTCGCTGGTGCGGCAGCCCTGGGCGCATGTGAACGTGCTGTTCTCGCGCAATATCGGGCTGTCACTGGTGGTGATCCTGCTCTACACGCTGACCTCGCTCTCCAACTCGTCGCTGGTGCCGAACTTCCTCGGCAACGTCGTTCTGCTCAGGCCGGAGCAGAGCGGGCTGTTGCTGCTCAGCTATGGCGCGCTGCCGATGTTCGTGCTGGTGCCTGTTTCGATCTGGCTGCTCCGCCATTTCGATGCGCGTGCGGTGACGGTAGTGGGATTTGCCTGCTTCGCGGCCGCCAATCTCTGGGGCACCCAGCTTACTCATGACTGGGCGCGCGAGGATTTTGTCGGCATCGTCCTGCTGCAGGCCGTCGGCCAGTCGACGACGCTGCTGCCGCTCATCATCATCGCGTTGTCCAATTCCGATCCGAGCCGCGCGACCTCGTTTGCCGCCTATATCCAGATCATGCGGCTGGGCGGCGCCGAGATCGGTGTGGCGCTGATGGGAACGTGGCTGCGCGTCCGCGAGCAGATCCATTCCTTCTATCTCGGCCAGAACCTCGAAATCGGCGACGTCAACGTGGTGCGCGCGCTGAAGCAGCTTGCCGATCACTTCGCCGCCCACGGTGCCGGCTCGGCGTCGGCGCGCGCGGTCGGCACGCTCGCGAGCTTCGTCGCGCGCGAGGCCAATGTGCTCGCCTATATCGACGGCTTCTGGCTCTGTTTCTGGTTGGCCATGGCCGCGCTCGGCTTCATCGCCCTGATCACCCGCGCGCCGCCGGGCCCGTTCACCCCGGCGCCGTTCGGCTTCGCCAAGATGCTGCTGCGAAAGTGCGGGGTGAAGGTCGCGTAATCTTCGTCACCGTGTCTGCCGCGCGGGCTCGATCAGCTCGGGCCGCGACCCGGACAGGCGCTTGTGCATGTGGACCATGAAGGCCATGCCGAAGATCGGCGTCGCCAGGTTGACGACCGGGATCGAGACGAAGGCCGCGATGAAGAGGCCTGCGGTGAATATCGTCGCGGCATTGTCGCGCCGCATTGCCTTGGCGTCTTCCGGTGAGCGGAAGCGCATTGCTGCGAGCTCGAAATATTCGCGGCCCAAGAGCCAGGCGGCGGCGAGGAAGAAGATCAGGAAGCCGGCGCCGGCCAGGAACACGAACGGCAGCGCGATCAGATAGACCACGATCGTCAGCAGCGCGGTCTTGATGCCCTCGAGGATCGCCTGGTTGAACGGCAGCGCGGTGCCCGGCCGCTCGGCGGGATAATATTCGCGCTCGACGACGTCGGCGACGTCGTCGACGAACAGGCTCGCAACCAGTGAGGTGATGGCGGGCATTAGAAATACACTGCCGAACACGACGCCAAGACCGGCCGCAATCGAGATGATCCAGGCGAGCACCTCCAGCGACGAGTGCCAGCTCGGCCCGAGCAGGCCTTCCAGCCAGACCTCGCCATAGGTCGCGAACCAGCTCAGCAGCCGCTGCAACCCGATCGCCAGCACGACGATCAGCACCAGTGCAAGCCCGATCGACCGCCACAGGATCGAGCGCATCGGCGGCGATATCATTTGCGACAGCGCCTTGACGGCGGCATCCAGCATGGGAACCTCTCACGAAACCACCCGCGAGAGGTAGACACCCCGGGTCGCTTCGGCAAGAGAGGCTGACCGGTGGGCGGCCGCGGCTTATGGCTCCGCCACGATACTCGCCCAACACGTGATGGCGCTGCAGACCGTGCTCCAGCGGCCGAACCCCTTGTAGATCCGGGCGGCCACCTGCTCCTGCTGCTTCAGCGTGCCTCAGCCTTGATCTGCGGGTCGGAGACGTTGCGGATCGCGAGCCACCGGAGTCACATCGTGTCCAGCGCCTTGCCGCGCACGTTGGGGCCGAACAGCGCCATCGCGATCACCACGATCAGCATTGCCACGGTGATCAGGCCGAACACGCCGACGACGCCGGCCTCCTTCAGCATGTAGGCGACGATGAATCCGGAGAACGTCGCGCTCAGCCGGCTCATGGAATAGACGAGGCCGGACGCCCGCGCACGGATCTGGGTCGGAAACACCTCGGTCTGGTAGGCATGATAGGCGTAGGACATCGTCGTGTTGCAGGCCGTCAGCAGCACGCCGCAGACGATCAGCAGTCCAGGCTCGGTCAATTGCGCGAACGCCAAGCCGAAGGCGATGATGGCGATGCAGGCACCGGCGATGATCCATCGGCGTTCGTATCGGTCGGCGAAGCTTGCGGCCAGCAGCGGTGCGATCGGATAGGCGAAGGCGATGATGAAGGAATATTGCAGGCTCTTGGTGATGGTGATGCCCTTCTCGACCAGCAGCGTCGGCACCCAATTGGCGAAGCCATAGAAGCCGAAGGCCTGGCACAGGTTGAACACCATGAAGAGGATGACGAGCGACAGATAGGGCGGACGGAACAGATCGGCGAAGTTGATGCGCGCGGCTGTTTGCGCCGCCGGCCGCGCGAGCAAGGCTGAGGGGCCCGGCGCGGCGGCCCCGCCCCTGGCTTCCAGCGTCGCGAGAATCCTGAACGCCTCCTCGGTGCGGCCATGACGCGCGAGCCAGAGCGGACTCTCGGGCACGAACAGTCTTACCACCCAGCTAATCATGCTGGCGGCGGCGCCGATCAGCACCACCCAGCGCCAGCCCTCGACACCGTAGGGCGCGAGCGGCACCAGCCACCAGGCGACAAAGGCGACGACCGGCACGGCAACGAACATGATCGACTGGTTGACCGCAAAGGCGCGCCCGCGCACCCGGCTCGGCACCAGTTCGGTGATGTAAGCGTCGATGGTGATAACCTCGACGCCGATGCCGATGCCGGCGAGGAAGCGCCAGAACAGCAGGCCTTCCGAGGAAGCCTGGCAGGCCATGATCACGGACGCTGCGGTGTAGCCGAGCAGCGCGTAGGTGAAAATTGCGCGGCGGCCAAAACGGTCGGCGAGGAAGCCGAGGAAGAAGGTGCCGACGAACAGGCCGGCGAAGGTCGCGGCGACGAAGGCGCCGATGCCGGAGAAGCCGAAGAAGGCCGTGGTCGTCGTCGAGAGCAATCCGCTGCGGCTCAGCCCCGGCGCGATGTAGCCGGTCAGGAACAGATCGTAGACCTCGAAGCAGCCGCCGAGCGAGAGCAGGATGACGAGGCGCCAGACATAGCCCGTCGCCGGCATCGCCTCGAGCCGTCGCGAGATCTCGTCCGGTCCAGATGGTGCAGTGCCGAGCTCAAAGCCTGTGTCGATGCCGACAACGCTCATGATGTCCTCCCCGTGGCGCGCGGATCGCGCGCGGTTCCCGGCGGCTCATCTCTGTCTTTTCTCGCGAGTCTTGCCGGACCGCGCCATGTTGGCCGGCCGAAGCCAGAAATCCAGACGAACATATCGATCGAAGCGTTCTATATTTTCGAACTCGCGTGTTCTTCGCCTCTCCCCGCGTGCTCCCCGTAAGAACAGCGAGAGGGGACAGCAGCGCCGCCGCTCTACCCCACCAACGTCGCCTGCCAGCCGCCGCTGCGGACCTGCTCGGCGATCAGGGCGAGCATCAGGCGGCTCATCTCTTCCATCGCATAGGTCATCGGGCGGTTGCGCAGGCGGCACAGATACAGCGTGCGGATCAGTTTTGGCGCGACCACCTCGCGCGCGACCAGGCGGCCGGCGTCCAGCTCCTCCCGCGCGAACAGCTTTGTGGCGATGGCACAGCCGAGCCCCTCCACCAGCGCGCCGGTCATGCCGGTGATCGAGTTGGCGTGCAGGATAGCGTTCGCCTCCAGGCGCTTGAGCAGCACCGGATCATCCAGCAGCGCGCGCGAGGAGAGGCCGTAGCGCAACAGGATCAGCGGCAATCTGCTCAGCTCCTCGAACCGGATCGGGGCCTTGCTCCTGCCCACCAGCTTCGGAATGCCGACACAGAACATCTCCTCTTCCAGCACCGGTTCGGCGATCAGCTCCTTCTCCGACGGTGGATTGTAGACCAGCGCCAAATCGACGTTGGACGCCATCAGATGCATCAGCGTCGCGCCGGACATGCTTTCGGTGAGCGACAGCTTCAGCTTGGGATATTGGGAGAGCACGGTACGCATCAGGGCCACGCCGATCGCCTTGACGGCGGAATTGGCCATGCCGATCGAGATATTGCCGGCGATGACGCGCGCGCCCTCACGCACCTCGGTCTCGGCCTCGGTCATCGCGCGCAGGATGATGCGGGCATGTTCGTAGAGCCGCTCGCCCGCCGCCGTCGGTTCCATTCCGCGCGGCTTGCGCTCGAACAAGCGTGTTGCGAACTCGGCCTCCAGGTTCGAGATATGATGGCTGAGCGCGGACTGGGCGACGCTGACCTGGTCGGCCGCGCGCGACAGGTTCCGCTGCTCGTAGACAGCGATGAAATAGCGGAGCTGGCGTGAATCCATGGCGAAGCGTTCTATAAGCACGAAGGCAATCTTCGATAGATTATATTTTTCAGAAGGCTTGTGAAGGCCTAGTTTTCGCGGCGAAGAACAGGGAGAGACGCATGATTGAGGCCGGATTGCCGCTTGAGGGCGTGCGGGTCGTCGAGATGACCCACATGGTCATGGGCCCGACCTGCGGCATGATCCTCGCGCAATTCGGTGCCGAGGTGATCAAGGTCGAGCCGCCCGCCGGCGACAAGACCCGCACGCTTGGCGGCATGGGGACAGCGTTCTTTCCGCTGTTCAACCGTGGCAAGCGCAGCGTCGTGCTGGATCTAGCGATCCCTGCTGACCGCGACACCATGCACCGGCTGCTCGAGACGGCCGACGTGTTCCTGGAAAATTTCCGCGATGGTCAGCTCGAGAAGCAGGGGCTGAATGCCGAGGAGTTGCGCCGCCTTCATCCGCATCTGATCGTCGCCGGCCACAAGGGTTTTCTGTCCGGGCCCTACGAGCATCGGCCCGCGCTCGACGAGGTGGTGCAGATGATGTCGGGGCTCGCCGCCATGACCGGCACGAAAGAGAAGCCGCAGCGCGTCGGCTCCTCCGCCAACGACATCATGGGCGGCATGTTCGGCGTTATCGCGATTTTGGCCGCGCTCTATCAGAAGCGCGGGGGCAAGCGCGACGGCGCTGACATCCGTATCGGCCTGTTCGAGAACTGCCTCTTCCTGGTCGCCCAGCATATGGTCGACTACGAGATGACCGGCAACAAGCCGCGCTCGATGCCGGAGCGCGAGCATGCCTGGCCGATCTACGACATCTTCGATGCCGCAGACGGCGGGCGCATCTTCATCGGCGTCGTCACCGAAGGTCACTGGCAAAGCTTTTGCCGCGAGTTCGGCCTTGCGGAATTCCTTGATGATCCGGCCTTGCGCACCACGACCGACCGCATCCTGGCGCGGTCGCGGATCATTCCGCGTGTCGCGGAGATCATTCGGCAGCGGAATGTCGGAGAGCTGTCGCAAAGGCTCGACGCGCTCAACATCTGCTTTTCGCCTATCAACCGTCCCGAGGATCTCTTGACCGATCCGCATGTGCTGCGGCCGGGCGGTCTCGTCAACAACATCAATGCCGACGGCAAGCCGTTCCGCGTGCCGGCGCTACCGGTCGAGTGGAACGGCAGCCACATCGGCGAAGGCCTGAAGGTCGCGCCGCTCGGTGTCGACACGTCGGCCGTTCGCGCCGAGATCGACAACAACGACGTCACGTCAAAAGCCGCTGGGAGGCGCGCATGAGCCGGATCGAGACAATTTACCCCGCGGATCGCGTCAGCTTGCGCGAAGTCGGCTTGCGCGATGGGCTCCAGCTCGTGAAACAGTTTCCGTCCACCGAGGCCAAGCAGCGCTGGCTGCGCGAGGAATATGCCGCCGGCGTGCGTCATTTCGAGGTCGGCTCGTTCCTGCCGGAAAAGACGTTTCCGCAATTTGTCGACGTTCGCGATGTGATCGGAACGGTGGCAGGTCTGCCCGGTGCCCACGGCATCGCGCTTGCGCTCAACGAGCGCGGGGTCAACGAGGCGCTGGAATCCGGCGTCGGCGAGATCGCCTCCGTGGTCTCGGCGACCGAAGAGCACAGCCAGGCCAACACACATCGCTCACGCGACTCCGCGATCGCCAATGTGAGGCGTCTCTGCGGGATGCGCGACGCCAGCGCCCACAGGCCGCTCGTGAACGCCGCGATCTCGATGGCGCTGGGCTGCTCGATCACCGGCGCGGTCGATCCGAAAGAGGTGCTGCGCCTGGTCGACAAATGCCTTGAGGCCGGCGTCGATTTCGTCGCGATCGCCGACACTGTCGGCTATGCCGGACCGAAGCAGGTGGGTGAATTGTCGCGCGCCGCAGTCAAGCTCGCCGGCGCAAAGCCGATCTGCATCCATCTCCATGACACCCGCGGCATGGGCATCGCCAACGCCGCGGCTGCGCTGGACGAGGGCGTGCGCATCCTCGACGGCTCGCTCGGCGGCCTCGGCGGTTGCCCGTTCGCGCCCGGTGCGACCGGCAATGTCGTGTTCGAGGACCTCGTGTTCCTCTGCGAGAGCAAAGGCTTTGCGACGGGGATTGATTTGGAGCAGCTGATCGCGGTCCGCAAGATTCTGCGTGAGGAGATGCCGAACGAGCAGCTCTACGGCGGCGTGGCGCGGGCGGGCCTGCCCGGTGGGAGTGCTGCGAAGGCGGCGTAAAGCCACGAGCACAGTGCTGGTGGTGCGAAGCGCAGCGGCGAGACGGGTGAGGGGTTTCTCTCCGCGAATTCAAATCGTGAGCGATGCTCTCGCGGAGAGAGACCCCTCACCCGTCTCGCCGCTGCGCGGCGTGCCACCCTCTCCCACAAGGCTATGGGATGCCCGAAAGTGATTCCCCGGAGTTTATGGATGTGATTCAAGGCCTTTCGACCTGTCTGGGACGGAGGGCCTGCGATGTCTTTTG
>NZ_JBEPRF010000032.1:0-84520 GCF_040548225.1 Bradyrhizobium sp. S3.12.5 | reverse complement strand
ATCAGAGGCCTCTCAGCCAAATTAGGCCAAAAACCAGCGATCATCCGCTTCCGCTTCAGCATCGCAGCGTAACCGCGAGATTCTTGCCCAGCCTCTTCGCTTTGCCCACCCTACGGCACCACGGGATTTACCCCGGTGACGGCACGCTGTAATTGGTGAAGTCGATCTTGAACATACTGGGATCGAGCTTCTTGCTCGTGTCCAGATTATAGACCGCGAATGTGGTGTCGTAGCCCTGAGGATCGGTCACCGTCCATTGCTTCAACTGGCCGTCCTTGGCGCCGAGCATCAGCAAGAGGCGACTGGTGCCGACCAGCGCCTGCTTCTCCTCGATGGTGACGCTGATGAAGAGGTCGTCGGCTGTGACACTGACGACGTTGGTGTCCTTCATCAGGTCGATGCGATCGGATAGCAGGAAGCGGAGCGGTGTCTGTGACAGCGGATAGACGTCCTGCGTCGCGAGCTTGCGGTCCCGCACCACGAGGGAGGATCCATCGGCAACGATGTCGATCGGGCTCGGCGGATCATATTCGACGCGCATCTTGCCGGGCTTCTGGATGTAGAAATCGCCCTGCGTCTTGCTGCCGTCGGGGCCGACTTGGACGAAATTCCCGACCAGCGTCGACAGCGAGGACAGATAGGCGCTGACCTTGGCCGCCTGCGCCTTCTGGTTCGCATCGAAGGTCTGGAAGATGCTGCTAGGTACGTTGCGGCGCGGATCGGGAATGACCGGATTCGGTGGCGCCTGCGTCGCGCCCGTGATCGACGGTCCGCCCGAGGGCGGAGCAGCGTCGCGGCCCTTCGGCGCGGGTTTCGGCACGGGCACGGTCTGTGCAAACGACGCCGCGGTCACCATCGCGGCGGTGACGAGAAGCACGCCCGCCACGCGCGCGCTGCGCGCAGCGAAAGAGGCGGCGAATCGAATGTCCGGATGTTGGGTCAACGCGTCGTCCTGTGTGGCTGGGCGTCGTTTTAGCGTGATTTCGGGCAAAAGCAGATAACGTTTTTGCGTGAAATAGGACTTTGAGGCGGCTTGCCTCACATATGGCTGTCTTCTTCCTCGACCAGAATCTCGCGCTTGCCGGCGTGATTGGCGGGTCCGACGATGCCTTCCAGTTCCATGCGCTCCATCAGCGATGCGGCGCGGTTATACCCGATTTGCAGGCGGCGCTGGATGTAGCTGGTCGAGGCCTTGCGGTCGCGTTTGACGATGGCAACGGCCTGCTGGAACAGGTCGCCGCCACCATCCGCGCCCATGCCGCTGGCGTCGAACACGGCGCCGTCCTCGTCCTCGGTCGGCTCTTCGGCCGTGACCGCTTCCAGATATTCCGGCTGGCCCTGCGTCTTGAGGTGGCGCACCACCTTCTCGACTTCCTCGTCCGAGGCAAAGGGGCCGTGCACGCGGCTGATGCGGCCGCCGCCGGCCATGTAGAGCATGTCGCCCTGGCCGAGCAGCTGCTCGGCGCCCATCTCGCCCAAAATGGTGCGGCTGTCGATCTTCGAGGTGACCTGGAAGGCGATGCGGGTCGGGAAGTTCGCCTTGATGGTGCCGGTGATGACGTCGACCGACGGACGCTGCGTCGCGAGGATCACATGCAGGCCGGCGGCGCGCGCCATCTGCGCGAGACGTTGAACGGCGCCTTCGATGTCCTTGCCGGCGACCATCATCAGGTCGGCCATTTCGTCGACGATGATGACGATGTAGGGCAGCGGGTCGAGCGAGAGCTTCTCTTCCTCGTAGATCGCCTTGCCGGTTTCCTTGTCGAAGCCGGTATGCACGGTACGCGTCGGCTCTTCGCCCTTGGCTTTCAACTCGCCCAGGCGCGTGTTGTAGCCGTCGATGTTGCGCACACCGAGCTTGGCCATGTTCTTGTAGCGCTCTTCCATCTCGCGCACGGCCCATTTCAACGCGACCACCGCCTTCTTCGGATCGGTGACGACGGGAGTGAGCAGATGGGGAATGCCGTCATAGACGGAGAGTTCGAGCATCTTCGGATCGACCATGATCAGCCGGCACTGATCCGGGCGCAGCCGATAGACCAGGCTGAGGATCATGGTGTTGATCGCGACCGACTTGCCGGAGCCGGTGGTACCGGCGATCAGCATGTGCGGCGTGCGCGCGAGGTCGATGATGACGGGATCGCCGCCAATGGTCTTGCCGAGGCAGAGCGGCAGTTTTGCAACCGTGTCGATGGTCTCCTTGGCAACCAGCAGCTCGCGCAGATAGACCTTTTCACGATGCGCGTTCGGCAGCTCGATGCCGATGGCATTGCGACCGGGAACGACGGCGACGCGCGCAGACAATGCGCTCATCGAACGCGCGATGTCGTCGGCTAGCCCGATCACGCGCGACGACTTGATGCCGGGTGCCGGTTCGAGCTCGTACAGCGTGACGACCGGACCTGGATTGGCCTTCACGATCTCGCCGCGCACGCCGAAATCCTGCAGCACGCCCTCGAGCGCACGCGAATTGGCTTCCAGCTCGGCCTTGCTGAGCGGCTGGCGATCGCCGGCCTTGGGCGCAGCCAGAACGGACACGGACGGTAGCTCGAACTTGTCGGAGGATTTCCTGGACGCGGGTTTCGGTGCAGCCTTCTTGCGCGACGCGCGCGCGGGCGCTTCCTCTTCCTCCTCCTCGTCTTCCTCTTCTTCGTGCTCGTGGTCGTAATCCTCGTCCGCGGACTGCGGTGAGATCGGGGGCGCGGCGCGGCCGCCGAGATTGGGTTCCTGCCGGCTGAACGAAACTGCCTTGGTCTTCGATCCGCTCGAGACCAGCGAGCGATAGGCCGCGCCGAATAGCCAGATCAACCGCGCCTTGGTGCTCATCAGCGCGTGGAACAGCCAGCCCAGCGACACCGAGCCACGATCGCTCTCCTCGTCTCCGTCGAGCGGCTTGTCGTCGTCCTCGATCTCCGCGAGCTCTTCGTCATGCTCGCGTGCGCCGAGCCCGCAGGCGATCAGGAAGGTCGCAGCCAGCGCGACGAACAGGATGATTCCGAGCACCATGCGATAGATTGCGCCGGGCGGCCCGAAGATCACCGCGGGTGCGCGCACCAGCGCATCGCCGACCACGCCGCCAAGCCCGGTCGGCAGCGGCCAGGCGCCACCATGCGGCCAGCAGCTGACAAAGCCTGCCGCGATCACGGTGCAGAGAATCCAGCAGCCGAGCCGCAGCGCCTCGCGATCGAATGGGCGATGGGTCATCATGCGCCAGCCCCACACCGCAACCGTCAGGATCAGCATGATCGCGCCGAGGCCGAGGATCTGCATCGCGAGGTCGGCGCCGATGGCGCCGGCATAGCCGAGAACGTTGTGGATCGGCCGCGAGGTCGCGTGGCTGAGGCTCGGGTCCTGCACCGACCAGGTCATCAGCGCGGCGGACGCGACGCCCGAGAGCGTGATCAGGCCGAAGCCGGTGAGCTCGCGCACGCGCCGGCTCAGCGCCTCGCGGATCGAGGGCGGCAGATGGCCAACCAGGGGAATGACACGTTCGATTGCCGACATGCTCATGGGCCCCGCCTAACCCAGAGTTTCGACCAGCCGGTGCAGCGCCTGCGCCGTGGTCTCACTATCCTGCACCAGCGCCAGGCGAATGTAGCCGGCGCCGGGATTGAAGCCGTCGGGCTGACGCCGCGCCAGATAGGAACCGGGCACCACGCGCACGCCGGCTTCCCTGAAAAGCCTGAGAGTCACGGAGACATCGTCGCCGATCTCGGACGTATTGAGCCAGACGCAGAAACCGGCGTCGGGCCGGCGATAGCCGTAACGATTGCCGATGATCTGGTCGGCGAGATCGAACTTGATCCGGTAGAGCCTGCGGTTCTCCTCGACATGCGCCTCGTCGCCATAGGCAACGGTCGCGACATGCTGAAGCGGCACCGGCACCTGCGGCGCCGCGATGTTGCGCAGCTCCAGGAACATGCCGATCAACTTCCTGTCGCCGGCAGCGAAGCCGACCCGCAAGCCCGGCAGGTTGGAGCGCTTCGACAGCGACTGGAACGCGACCACGCGGGTGAAATCGGGGCCCGCGCATTCGAGTGCGCTGCCTGGTGCTTCGCGGGTGTAGATCTCGGAGTAACACTCGTCGCTGAGGATCACGAAGTTGTAGCGATCGGCGAGGCTCTTCAGGCGCGTGAAATAATCGCGCGACGCGACCGAGCCCTGCGGATTGGCGGGTGACGCCAGATAGAACGCCACCGTGCGCGCGAGCGTCGCTTCGTCGATGGCGTCGAGATCGGGCAGGAAGCCGTTTTCGACGGTGGTCGGCTGATAGACCGGCTCACAGGCCGCGGCGCCGGCGCCGGCGCCATAGACCGGATAGAACGGGTTCGGCATCAGGATGGCGGGCTTGCCGGGACGCGGGCCGACATAGCGCGCTGCTGCGATCGCGGCGAGGAATAGCCCCTCTCGGCTGCCATTGAGGACGAGAATCTCGCTCTTGGGGTCGAGCGGTCGCGGCAGCTTGAAGCGCGACGACAACCAGGCGCCCGCTGCCTGGCGGAACGGCTCGGTGCCCTGGTTCATCGGGTAACGGCCGAAATCGGCGATGTGCTTGGCCAGCACCGGACCGACGAAGTCAGGCACCGGATGCTGCGGTTCGCCGACTGCGAGCGAAATCAAGGGCTTGCCGGGCTGATGCGGCGCCAACAGCTCGTTCAGCCGGACGAAGGGCGAGCGTTCGTCGTCGGAGCTTCCACCGGCTAGCGGCGCACGGGATGAAGCGGTCATAGCCATTCTGGGCGCCAGCACTCTTGGAACGGCCGGCACATGGATATGCCGGCGGGAAAGCGGTTCAGTTCACCATAGATAGGGCGAGGTTAAGACGCGATTAACCATCGGCAGGCCGACCCGTCCAGAGCGGGAATAATGAGGCCGGATAACAACGGGATGCATGGTGCTCAGGGCCCCCGCTTCTCGTTACACGGGACGCGACGTCATGGCCGGGCTTAGTCCCGGCCATCCACGGCCTTTCCTGCCGCACCAAGAACGTGGATGCCCGGGACAAGCCCGGGCATGACGAGTTTCCCGACATAGGCCCGTTCAGTGCGCTGGCAGCTTCTCGAACGTCGCCATGCCCGCGGGGATCGCGTGGAACTCCTGCTTGTCGCAGGTGTAGATCGCCATCTGGGGATGGAACTGTTTCGGCTCGTCCAGCGTGCCGACCTTGAGGATCGCGGCCGGCAGGCCCGGAACCTTCGTCACCAGATGCGTGCCGCATTCGGCACAGAATTCACGGGTCACGGCGCGCTCGAGATCCTTGCGGGTGAACTGCTTGGGGTGGCCGGTGATGTAGCTAAAGCCGGCCGCCGGCATCGCGATGAAGGTGTTGGGCGCGCCCCCCGAAATGTACTGGCACTCGCGGCAGTGACATTGGGCCTGCATCATCGGATCGCCCTCGGCCACATAGCGCACTTCGCCGCAATAACATCCGCCTTCCAAACGCATGACGACCTCCCGTTTTGTTGTTCGTTGTGGCCGTTATTTCTGCGCCGGCAATCTGGAATGGCAATCCTTTTCTTCCCTTGCGCTGTCAAAAAGAATCCCGCCAAAAAAAAAGGGGCTCCAACTTGCGCTGGAGCCCCTCAACGGTCGGGGCATTGCCGGGTATGTGCCCAAACCGTAGTTGTGGACGCGATCCCCGAGGAGAGATCGCGTCCGGGAGGACTGGTTACATGTTGTAGGCGCGCTCGGTGTGGTCGGTGATGTCGAGACCTTCACGCTCGCTCTCGACATTGGCGCGGAGGCCAACGATCACATCGACGACCTTGTAGAGGATCGCCGAGCCGACGCCCGACCACACCAGCGTGGTGCAGACGGCTTCGATCTGGGAGATCATCTGCGCCGCGAAGTCGTAATCGGCAACCTTGGGCGGGATCGCGGTGTAGTCGATGATGCCCGCGCCACCGAGAGCCGGATTGACCAGGATGCCGGTGCCGAGGGCGCCGATGATGCCGCCGATGCAGTGCACGCCGAACACGTCGAGCGAGTCATCATAGCCGAGCGCGTTCTTCACCACGGTGCAGAAGAACAGGCAGACCACGCCGACCACGAGGCCGAGGACGATCGCACCCATCACGCCGGAGAAGCCGGCGGCAGGCGTGACGGCCACGAGACCCGCGACAGCGCCGGAGATGATGCCGAGCACCGACGGATGACCCTTCACGATCCACTCCGCGAACATCCACGACAGCGCGGCGGCTGCGGTGGCGACGAAGGAGTTGGTCATGGCGAGGGCTGCGCCGCCGTTGGCCTCCAGGTTGGAGCCGGCGTTGAAGCCGAACCAGCCAACCCAGAGCAGCGAGGCACCGATCATCGACATCGTCAGCGAGTGCGGAGCCATCAGCTCCTTGCCGTAGCCGGTGCGCTTGCCGATCAGAAGCGCGCCGACGAGACCTGCGATGCCGGCGTTGATGTGCACCACGGTGCCGCCAGCGAAGTCGATCGCGCCCTTCTTGAAGATCCAGCCGGCGTCGGCGTTGATCTCGTCGAGCTTGGCCTGAGCCGCAGTCTTCGCTGCGCCATCAGCCGCGGCAGCGAGAGCCTTGGCTGCATCCTGGATCGCGTCCGGGCCGGGCCAGTACCAGACCATGTGCGCGATCGGGAAGTAGATCAGCGTGACCCAGAGCGGGATGAACAGGGCGATCGCCGAGAACTTCATGCGCTCGGCGAAGGCGCCGACGATGAGGGCGGGCGTGATCGCCGCGAACGTCATCTGGAAGCACACATAGACGAGCTCCGAGATGTTGGCGTCGACCGAGAAGGTCGCGGCCTTCGAGTCGGTGGTGACGCCCATCATGAAGGCCTTGGAGAAGCCGCCGATGAAGTCGGAGCCGCCGGTGAAGGCGAGGCTGTAGCCGTACACGGCCCAGATCACGGTGACGATGCAGACGGTGTAGAACACCTGCATCAGGACCGAGAGCATGTTCTTGGAACGAACGAGGCCGCCGTAGAACAGCGCGAGACCCGGGATCGTCATCAACAGCACGAGCACTGTCGATGTCAGCATCCAGGCGTTATCCCCCTTGTTGACCGTTGGCTCGGCATAGGCTGCGGTCGCAGCGAACAGGCCGACTGCGAGAGCCGCCAATCCCGCGCCATAGGGACGCTTAAACGTCATTTCATTTACTCCTGATTGAATTTTGGTTGAGCGCGAAATCAAAGGGCCGCGGCGTCGGCCTCGCCGGTGCGGATGCGGACCGCATGGTCGAGGTTGATGACGAAGATCTTGCCGTCGCCGATCTGTCCGGTTTTCGCAGCCGAGGTGATGGCGTCGATGGTCTTGTCGACCTGCTCGGAGGCGACAGCGACTTCGATCTTGATCTTGGGCAGGAAGCTCACGGCATATTCGGCGCCGCGGTAGATTTCCGTATGGCCTTTCTGGCGGCCATATCCCTTGACTTCCGTCACCGTAAGACCGTGAACGCCAATGGCGGTCAGGGCGTCACGGACTTCTTCCAGCTTGAATGGCTTGATAATCGCCATAACAATTTTCATGGGTCCTATCCCCGCTTGGGCCCGGTCCGGACGTGGCCGGGCGTTTCTCGACTGGTTCGCCACGAGGGAGAAGTTCACTACGCGGGCACAGCCAGGACCGTTAGAATCAAATGCCGTGCCAGATCGGGCGGCTTGCCTAACGGACTATGAAAGCGGGGCTTTTCGCGTTTGGCGGGCATTGCGGTGCAGTGCGCCATTACGTCGCGCTCAATCCCTGGTCAGGCCTGATCAAAAAGCAGGCATGACAGGCTGTCGACACATTTGCTGCTCACGCGTCGGGCAGCTGAGAGGTAACTGACTACAGAAGATGCTGGCGGAAGGGTGTCGCCGTGCTGTGAAATATCGAAGCGGCTCGCGGCATGCTCACGGGATACGCGCAACCGACCTGGACCGTCAGGCCGGGTCGCGCTCCGCAAAGACCCGGTCGATCAATCCCCATTCGACCCCCTGCTGCGCGGTCATGAAGTGGTCGCGGTCCAGGGTCCGTTCCACCTCCGCCTCGGAGCGCCCGCAATGCTGCGCGTAGAGCCGGGTGATGCGCCGCTTGGTTTCCTGCATTTCGTTGGCATGGATCAGGATGTCGGACGCCTGGCCCTGGAAGCCGCCGAGCGGCTGATGCACGTGAAGGCTCGCATTGGGCAGCGCGGCGCGGTGACCGGGCTCGCCGGCCATCAGCAGGAACGAGCCCATCGAGCGCGCAGTGCCCATGCACAGCGTATGAACCGGCGCCTTGACGAACTGCATGGTGTCGTACATGGCCAAGCCACTGGTGACCACGCCGCCATAGGAGTTGATGTAGAGATTGATCGGCCTGTTCGGATTGTCCGCCTCCAGGAACAGCAGCTGCGCGCAGACCAGTCCCGACATCGCATCATTGACCTCGCCGTTGAGGAAGATGATGCGCTCGCGCAGGAGCCGCGAATAGATGTCGAAGGATCGTTCGCCGCGGGCGGATTGTTCGACAACCATAGGGACGAGCTGAAGCATGTCGCGCATCGGCGACCTCCATGTCTGCAGGTGATGAAGTCTTTTGTTGTTAGGCTGCCGCGCGCATCAGGCAGCAATTGCTGTTAGCCGGCTGCGGCAGCGTTACATCGCAGGCCTGCTGAATAATGCGGAAGCGGGTGCCGCCGTCTTCGTTCGGCTCGATCCGGAAGATGACGTGGCTCTCGCGAAACGGCGGCTCTGAATCACGAAGCCGATAGCGCACCTCTTCGCCTGCGATCGTAGATTCCGGCTCGGCGCCCGCAAGGTCGCAATCCGGCAGCCAGCGCTCGCGCAAGGCCGGAATGGTCACGGCGCGCCAGACCTTTGCCGGCGGTGCATCGAAGTCATATTCGAGCACAAGGTCTGCGTCGGAGGAATCAGGCTTTGCTGCGTCGCTCATTGATCCATATCCTTCAAGAGATCGGCGAGTGCTTCCATGCGCTTCGGCCAGTAGGCGCGGTAGCGCGCAAGCCATGCCCCGATGGCCACGATCCCGTCCGGGTCGACTGCGTAATTCACAAAACGGCCCTGCCGCTGTTCGCGCACGAGGCCAGCCGCGCGCAGCACTGAAAGGTGCTGCGACATCGCCGGCTGGCTGATCTCCAAGCCGTCGCGCAAAGCGCTGGCATTCAGGCTGCCGCCAGCGAGCTTCTCAAAGACTTTTCGGCGGGTCGGGTCGGCCAGCGCCTTGAAGATGTCGGCTTCGATCATGCCAACACATAAGCACGTACTTATGTGTTGCGCAAGCCCGATTACTGAAGCGCCTCGCCGTGCTGCGAGATATCGAGCCCCTCGAGCTCGTGCTCGCGCGACACCCGCAACGGCACGAACAGGCCGACCAGCTTGAGCAGGACAAAGCTCACGCCCGCAGACCAGACGAAGGTGACGGCGACGCCGTAAAGCTGGATCAGCAGCTGCTGCGGATGGCCCTCGAGCAGGCCGGCCGTGCCGCCGATCGCGCTGGTCGCGAACACGCCTGCGAGCAGCGTGCCGGTCAGTCCGCCGATGCCGTGGACGCCGAACACGTCGAGCGAGTCGTCGTAGTCGAAGCGGTGCTTCAGCCACGTGCAGGCCCAGTAGCAAATCCCGCCTGCGGCGATGCCGATGACGATGCCGTGCCACGGCGCGACGAAGCCGGAAGCCGGCGTGATGGTGCCGAGGCCTGCCACTGCGCCCGAGATCATGCCGAGCACTGAGGGCTTGCGCCGCGTCGACCATTCGATCGCGCCCCAGGTCAGCGCGCCGGAGCAGGCCGCCAGATGCGTCGCGATGATCGCCATCACCGCGCGCGAATTGGCAGCACCGGCCGAGCCGCCGTTGAAGCCGAACCAGCCGACCCACAGCAGGCCGGTGCCCATCACCGCGAGCGAGAGATCGAACGGTGACAGATTTTCGGTGCCGTAGCCGTGCCGGCGTCCCATCACCTTCGCCGCCACGAGGCCGCCGGTGCCGGCCGACAGATGCACGACGAGGCCGCCGGCGAAATCCAGCACGCCCATGCTGTTGAGGAAGCCGCCGCCCCACACCCAATGTGCCAGTGGAATGTAGACGAAGATGAACCAGGCGACCGAGAACAGCAGATAGGCGGAGAAACGCATCCGGTCGGCGACCGAGCCCGCCACCAGCGCCACCGTGATGATGGCGAACGTCATCTGGTACAGCATGAACAGCGCTTCCGGGATCGTCTTCGCTGCCGGGTTGACGCTGTCCATGGTCATGCCGGCGAGGAACCAGCGGTCGAGTGAACCGATCCACGGCCCGCCGCCGACGAAGCACAGCGAATAGCCGAACGCGACCCAGAGAATGGAGATGATCGTCACCGCGGCAAGGCTTTGCGCCATGGTCGCGAGCACGTTCTTCTTGCGCACCATGCCGGAATAGAACAGCGCAAGCCCTGGGATCGTCATCATCAGCACCAGCGCGGTGGCGACGATCATCCAGGCAGTGTCGGCGGTGTTGATCTCGGAGCCTGCGGCGTGCGCCGGCGACGCCATGACCAAAGCAAATCCGATCGGCGCAGCCATAGCAGCTGCGCGGCGTAACAATCCCGCCATGTCATTCCCCCGGGCATCAATTGACGTCGCACGCTGTGGCATCGTTGCCCGGTGCGATCGAAGAAGGCTGTATCAGAGCGTTTTCGAGCGAAGTGGATACCGGTTCGCGTGAAGAAAACGCGTCAAGACAAGAAAGTTTAGAGCGCGTCGCTGTCGGTCTCGCCGGTGCGGATGCGCAGCGCGTGGTCGATCGGTGTGACGAAAATCTTGCCGTCGCCGATCTGCCCGGTGCGGGCGGTCGCGGTGATCACGGCGACCGCCTTATCCGCGACGTCGGAGGCGACCGCGATCTCGATCCGCAGCTTCGGCAGGAAGTTCACGACATATTCCGCGCCGCGATAGATCTCGGTGTGGCCCTTCTGGCGGCCATAGCCCTTCACCTCGGTCACGGTCATGCCGTGGACGCCGATCGCCGTCAGGGCCTGACGGACCTCATCGAGCTTGAAAGGTTTGATGATCGCGACGACGAGTTTCATGGTCAGGCCTGTTTCCCGGGATGCGCCGCGCCGTATGTCCCCGGCGCTGCGTCAATCTGGCATCTTTCCGGGCAAATGGCACAAAAAACTTGCAGGTAGAAGCGGAAAAACGTTCGGAGGTGTGAACGGCCGCCTCTGTACAGGGCAGCCGTTCATCCTTCACAATGCATTTTTGGCATGGATGCGGTGAACCCGCACCTGCCCAGCGGTACAAAAGTATTTTAGGGGGCGCGTCATGGCGAGTTGGTTCTACGCATCCGAGGGCAAGCAGCAGGGGCCCTACCCGGAGGGACAGTTCCGCGACCTCATTACCCAGGGCGTCGTGCGCGGCGATACGCTGGTGTGGTCCGAGGGCATGGCGGGCTGGCAGAAGGCGGCCGAAATTCCGGGATTGATTGGTGGCGGCGCGCCGCCGATCACTCCGGCCGGAGGGCCGCCGATGATGGGCGGCGGTGGCTATACCGGTGCGGGTAGCGCTGCCGGCGGGTCGCTGTCGGTCGATTTCGGTATCCTCGACTTCACCTGGCGAACGCTGGTGATGCTGATCGGCTCATGCTTCATCATCCCGATTCCGTGGCTGTTCGTCTGGTACACGCAATGGATCGTGTCCTGCGTGAGGGTCCCGGGCCGGCCGAACCTCTCCTTCACTGGCACTGCCATGGCGATCGTGCCGTGGTTCTTCGGCTTCATCGTTCTGGCGATTGTCGTCGGCTACACCGGCATCCAGATTTTGAGCACGGCACTCTACATCGCCCAGATCGTTCTCTACTGGATGCTGCTGAAATGGATGGTCGCGAACATCGCCTCCAACGGGCAGCCCGTCGGCCTGAGCTTCACCGGTTCGGTGCTGGGCTATATCGGCTGGAACCTGCTGTTCGCGATCTCCATCATCACCATCATTGGATGGGCCTGGGTCGCCGCAGCCCAGCTGGGTTGGGTGTATCGCAACATCCAGGGCACACGCCGGGAGATCATCTTCAGGGGCAGCGGGCTCGGGATCCTCTGGCGCGGGATCGTGGCGGCGATCCTGTGCGGCTTCATCATCCCGATCCCGTGGGTCTATCGCTGGATCATGAACTGGTTCGCATCCCAGACCGAGCTCGCGCCGCGCGGATCGCTCTAGCGATCAGCTCCTCCGCTCGCGCACGGAGCCTTCCTGCGCGACGGAGGCGACCAGTGTGCCGTCGGGCTTGAAGATCGAGCCGCGGGTCAAGCCGCGGCCGCCTTGCGCGCTCGGCGAATCCTGCGCGTAGAGCAGCCATTCGTCGGCGCGGAACGGGCGGTGAAACCACATCGCGTGGTCGAGGCTCGCCGGCATCATGCGCTTGTCGAACAGCGTGCGGCCGTAGCGCGCCATGATGGCGTCGAGCAGCGAGAAGTCCGAGGCATAGGCGAGAGCGCACATGTGCAGCGCCGGATCGTCCGGCAGCGTCGCCGCCGTCCTGATCCAGACATGGATACGGCCGTCCTCTATCTTCTGGCCGAAATAACGGCCGAGCTCGACCGGGCGCAGCTCGATCGGGCGATCCGATTCGTAGTAGCGGCGGATGAAGTCCGGCATCTCGCGGAACATCGGCTGCTTCGCCACCTCCTCCGCCGTCAGCTTTTCCGGCGGCGGCACCTCGGGCATCTTCTCCTGGTGGTCGAACGCGGTCTCCTCCTCGGCATGGAATGACACCATGATCGAGAAGATCGCATTGCCATGCTGGATCGCGGTGACGCGGCGGGTCGAATAGCTCTTGCCGTCGCGCAGCCGTTCGACCTGGTAGATGATCGGGATCTGCGGATCGCCCGGCAGGATGAAATAGCAATGCAGCGAATGCGGCAGCCGGCCCTCGACGGTGCGGCAGGCCGCGACCATCGCCTGTCCGATCACCTGCCCGCCGAACACCCGCTGCCAGCTCGTCTTCGGGCTGTTGCCGCGGAACAAGTTCACCTCGAGCTGCTCGAGATCGAGGATCGAGATCAGGTCGATCAGGCCTTTGGACATCGGATTCAGCTTTCGCATCGTCAGTGCCGGCTCGCTGCTCCGGAATGACACAATGGGGCGTTCCGCCCTTGTTTCACCGCACTGTTTCGCCCACCTCAAGTCTGCTAGCAAGTCCAAGAATTGGCCGGGAATTTTTAGTATGTCACAGAGTAGCATAGTCATTGGCGGCGGCGCGTTTGCCGGCCTGGCGCTCGCGCTGGCGCTGCGCCAAGGGCTCGGATCCGAGATTCCCGTCATCGTCGCCGACCCCGCGCTCGCCACACGGCCGAGCCGCGATCCCCGCGCAACCGCCATCGTCGCGGCCTGCCGCCGGCTGTTCGAGGCGCTCGACGCCTGGGACGATGTCAAGGCTGAGGCCCAGCCGATCCTCGACATGGTCGTCACCGATTCCAAGCTCGAGGACGCCACGCGTCCGGCATTCCTGAATTTCGCCGGCGATGTCGCGCCCGGCGAGCCCTTTGCGCACATGGTCGAGAACCGCCGCCTGATCGATGCACTGGTTGTCCGCGCCGAAGCTGAAGGCATCGATCTTCGCGCGACGACCGTTGCGTCGTACGACACCAGCGCCGGCGGCATTGACGTCATGCTCGGCGATGGCAGCAGGATTGCCGCAAGCCTGTTGGTCGCGGCCGATGGTGCCAAGTCAAAGCTGCGCGAGCGCGCCGGCATCGCCACCCATGGCTGGGAATACGATCAATCCGGCATCGTCGTCACCGTCGGCCACGAGCGCGATCACGAAGGCCGCGCCGAAGAGCACTTTTTGCCCGCGGGTCCGTTTGCGATCCTGCCGTTGACCGGCAAGCGATCGTCGCTGGTGTGGACCGAGCGCCGCGCAGAGGCCGCGCGCATCATTGGCTTAAGCGAAGAAGAATTTCACGGCGAGCTCGAGCAGCGCTTTGGTTTGCATCTCGGTGAGGTGAAGGCGCTCGACAAGCCGCGCGCGTTCCCGTTGTCCTATTTCGTGGCGCGCTCCTTCGTGGCCGAGCGCCTGGCGCTGGTCGGCGATTCCGCGCACGTCATTCATCCCATCGCCGGACAGGGCCTCAACATGGGGCTGAAGGATGTCGCCGCACTGGCCGAGGTCGTGGTCGATGCCGCGCGGCTCGGCATGGATCTCGGTGGCGCCGACGTGCTCGATCGCTACCAGCGCTGGCGCCGTTTCGACACCATGGCGATGGGCGTCGCCACCAACTCGCTCAACTTCCTGTTCTCGAACAAGTTGACATTGCTGCGCTCGTTGCGCGACATCGGCCTCGGCATCGTCGACCGCACCCCGCCGCTGAAAAATCTCTTCATCCGCCAGGCGGCGGGCTTGACGGGTGAGATACCGAAGTTGCTGAAGGGCGAGGCGCTGTGAGCTACTCGCCATTCCCTGTTCGCTATCCTCAATCGATCTTGCGCGCCTCTTCCGGCAGCATGATCGGGATGCCGTCGCGGATCGGGTAAGCGAGCCTGGCGCTGCGCGAGATCAGCTCCTGCTTGGCGGAATCGAATTCCAGCGGGCCCTTGGTCAGCGGGCAGACCAGGATCTCCAGCAGTTTTGGATCGACGCTAGGTTCGGGGCGTTCGGTGGGCGCGTTCATCAGGATCTCCGGCGATCGGTTGCATGTAGCATAGAAAATCGCCTCCGCCCATTGCGGCGGCCGGAGCGTTCAGGCGGAAATCATCTTCTGGATCTCGTCGAGCAGGCCCTGGAGCCGCGCGGGCGGCACCGGCGGGCCCGACAGCGCGAAGCCGAGGAAGGTCCAGTACAGGATCTGCGCTCGTCCTTGCGCGGTTGCCGCGGAGAATCCGCGTCGTTGCAGCAGCGCCTCGATATAGTCGAGCCTGCGGCGGTCGATGGCGCGGACGGCCGCTTGCGCCGCCGGATCGAACGCCGCCCAGTTCCGCACCGCGCGCTCCAGATCGAGCCGGGCGCCAAAAGTCCTGCGCAGCAGCGCCGTCAGCGCTTCGTCGGTGTCGGCCTCGACACCGGCGATGATCTCTTCGGCCGCGATCTCGCGCCAGCGTTTCAGCACGGCCGCATGGAACGCGCCGAGATCGGCAAAATGCCAGTAAAAACTGCCGCGGGAAACGCCGATGGTCTTTGCCAACGGATCGGCCTTCAGCGCGGTGAAGCCGCTTTTGGTGAGCGCCTTGAGGCCCTCCTTGATCCAGTCGTCCGCGCAGAGCTGGTCGGTCATGTCAGGTTCCGAAATTTCGACCATACACTAGTGTATTGACAGGTGTCGCGCCAGGGTCTATCTCACCATACACAGATGTATGGAGGCCCCGATGCGTGATCTCTTGCTCCAGTGCGCCGGAATCCTCGCCATATTGGTGGCCCTCATCCACGGCATCCTCGGCGAGACCAAGGTCTTTCCCCGCGCCACGATCGAGCCACCGCGGCTCCGCACCCTGATCCGCCTGGTCTGGCAGGCCTCGACCGTCGCGTGGATCGGCTGCGGCATGCTCCTGATCGCGACGCCGTGGATGGAGTCCGCGCCGGCGCGCCGCTGGATCGTCATCACCATGGTCTGCGTGTTCGGCTTCTCTGCCTGCGCCAACGCATGGGCGACACGCGGCCGGCACTTTGGCTGGATGGCGCTGAGTGTGGTCGTGGTGATGGCGGTGGCCGGCTACTGACGCCGGAACGGCCGGTCACGCATTCGAGCGGAGCGGTGTCATGGAAGATCGTGTTCGGCTGACCATCGTGGACGGCGTGGCCCATGTCCGGCTCAATCGCCCGGACAAGATGAATGCTCTCGATCCCGCGATGTTCGAGGCGCTCATCGCGGCCGGAGCGCAGCTCGGTGCGCGCAGGGAGGTCCGCGCCGTCATTCTCTCCGGCGAAGGGCGGGCGTTCTGCGCGGGCCTCGATCTGGACCGGCTTCTGGCGACGACGAAAGGCGATTCGCTGATCCCGTCAGCCGACCTGACACAGCGAAGCCACGGCATCGCAAACTATGCGCAGCATCTCGTCTGGCTCTGGCGCGAGTTGCCAGTGCCGGTGATTGCCGCGGTCCATGGCGTCGCCTTCGGCGGTGGCTTCCAGCTCGCGCTCGGCGCGGACCTTCGTTATCTGGCGCCGGCGACACGGCTCGCCGTCATCGAGGCCAAATGGGGACTGGTGCCCGACATGGCCGGCACGCAGTTGATGCGCCACCTCGCCCGCGAAGATGTCGTGCGCGAGCTGACCTATACCGGCCGCGTGTTTTCGGCTGACGAAGCGCTGGCCTATGGTTTTGCGACAGGGCTTGCCGACGATCCGCTGGCCGCCGCATTGACAGTCGCGCACGAGATCGCAAGCCGCAGCCCCGATGCCGTGCGTGCTGCCAAGCGGCTCCTCAATCTCGCCGCGACCTCGGACGTCGCCACAGGCCTCGCCGCCGAGACCGCCGAGCAGGCCGCGCTGCTCGGCACCCCCAATCATGTCGAGGCCGTCAGCAGCAATCTTGAGAACCGCGCACCACGATGGAGCTGAAGCATGGCGTTGACACTCGTCACCGGCGGCACGGGCCATCTCGGCAGGGAGATCGTCGATCGCCTCATTCGCGGTGGACATCGCGTCCGATTGTTTGCGAGATCACCGGAGGCCCGCTCGGACGTCGAATGGGCCAGGGGCGATCTTGCCACGGGCGCCGGCTTGCGGGACGCGTTGCGTGACGTCGACACCGTCATCAGTGCGGCGACCTATTCGCCGATCGCGCGGCGAGGCGGTATTCGGCCGGTCGATTTCTTCAGTTCCCCTTCCGCCGTGGATGTCGAGGGAACGGAGCGATTGCTGTCGCTCTGCCAGGAGCAATCCGTGCGGCACTTCCTGCATGTGTCGATCGTCGGGCTCGACGAGGCCACGTTGCCCTATGCACGGGTCAAGCTCGCCGGCGAGCAGCTGGTTCGCGCTTCCGCACTGTCGTGGTCCGTCGTTCGCGCGATGCCGTTCTATTATCTGCTCGACAAGATGCTTGCGGGCCTCGCCTGGCTTCCACTGTGGCCGATGCCGACGACGCCCTTCAATCCCGTCGATGCCTCCGATGTTGCCGATCACGTGGTAGCATGCGCCTTCGACGGGGCGCGCGGCGAGCGCGCGGAGATTGGCGGTCCCGAAGATCTCAGCGTCGCCGCGCTGGCCGGCCAGTATCGGGATGCGCGAGGCCTGCATCGAAAAATCCTGCCGATACCCATGTCCGAGACAAGAGCGCGTCGCATGGGCTTTGTCGTCAGTCAGGGCGTGCGCGGGCGCCTCGCCTGGGCAGACTGGCTGCGACGCCAGTATCCCGGCGCGCGCCATGCGGCCTAGCGAACTTCGCCACGTTCGCGGACGAATCCGAGCCGTGAGGCGTAAGGCCGCATGGAGCGGCCAAATAAGCGTTGCGCGCGGAGCGCGCTGACGTTTTGACGACGGTTAGAATATCTCTAACGCTGGGCCGATCCGAACCCGGTTGACTTCATCCTATGCTTTGTTTCCTTCGGGCGCGCTTCGCGCACACGACAGAGGAGGAGACATTCGTGAGAGTCATTCGTGTTCTTGCCATTGCACTGACGGTCGGGATCGGCATGGGGTCGGCGGCGATGGCCGACGGTTTCAAGAACTGCACCAAGCTCGACAAGGCATCGTGGAAGCCGGCTGGCGATGCCGAAGCCAAGGCCAAGGCGGCTGGCTACGAGGTGCGGCGTTCCAAGATCGAAGGCTCGTGCTATGAGGTCTATGGCGTCAAGGAAGGCAAGCTCTACGAGCTGTTCTACAGCCCGGAAGATCTCAGCCTGAAGCACACGATTGCCAAGTGATCTGCGCCAAGTGATCTGATGCCAAGTGAACTGATGCCAAGTGATCCGCGTTAAGTGAACGGCGCAAGGTGAACCGAGGCTTATGAACGAAGCGGTACCCGAAGCGAGCGGGGCGTCCAACAGGACCCCCGCGGACAAGGCCACTTCGCGGACGGTCGAGGTCTGGGACCTTCCGCTGCGCCTCTGGCACTGGGCCCTCGCGGTCAGCGTTCTGGTCGCGTGGTTCACGCCAACCGTCTATGACGGGCTTCACCGCATCGTCGGCTATGGCGTGATCGGGCTGTTGGCCTTCCGTCTGGTCTGGGGATTCTGGGGAAGCCGCTATTCGCGCTTTCGCGTGATCGGTGTCAGGCTCCGCGCGGCGCCCTTCTATCTCTGGAATCTGCGACGCGGCATCACCGGCCGCTATATCGGGCTCAATCCTGCCGGCACCTTGATGTTGGTCGCGCTGCTGCTGTCGCTCGCAGTCTCGGCAATCACGGGCGCGATGTCGGTGACCGTCACCTTCTTCGGCGTCTGGTGGATCGAGGACACCCACGCTTATGCGTCGGACGCCGTCATGGTCCTTGTCGTGCTGCACGTCGCCGGCGCAGCGCTGATGGGAATGCTCCAACGCGAGAATCTGATTCGCGCGATGATCACGGGACGAAAACGCATCCGCCATCATCCCTGAGCGGGATGTGTTGTCCTGGACGGAAGGATTGCACCGCAGTTATCCCGCAGCGCACATAAGCCACGTAGTTTCACGGGAGCTGAACCCCTCACCCGCACCGAACTACCGCCCATTGGCGTCTTTGCCAGGCAACGTTTACCTCACGATAGGCATGCAACCGGGCATTGTGGAAAATTAACGCGGCGAAAGCTCACTCCGATCAATTGTCGAAGCATTGACGAGGGAGCGATTTTCAATGTTCCGCGTTTTTACCTGCCTCACAGCCGAGCATGATTGGCGGCTTGTCATGCTCGCCGGCCTGGTTTGCTTTGCTGCAAGCATCGTGGCCGTCAGTATCTTTCATCGCGCGATTGCCTCGCGAGCCAGGAGGCGGCTGATCTGGATTGCGATCGCAGGCGCCGCCATCGGCTACGGAATCTGGGCTACGCATTTTGTTGCAATGCTCGCCTACGAGCCTGGCGTCCAGACCGGTTACGGCATCGCGCTGACAGGGCTGTCGCTCGCGGCCGCGATGATCTTGACCTCGGCCGGTTTTGGCGTTGCGGTCAGCTACTCCGGCCGATGGCGCGCAGCTGCCGGCGGCGGCATCATCGGCGCTGGTATTGCGAGCATGCACTATCTCGGCATGTGGGCCCTCGAAGTGCCGGGTCGCGTGACCTGGTCGCCCGGGCTGGTGTTCATCTCGATCGCCCTCGGCATGTTGCTGGGCTACGCTGCACTCGCGATCGCCCTGGGTCACAAGGGTAAGTGGGGGACCTTCGCCGCCGCGTTGCTGCTGACGCTCGCCATCGTGTCGCACCACTTCACGGCCATGGGGGCTGTGCAGATCGTTCCGGACCCGACGCTGAACAACGATACCTTGTCGCTTTCTCCCGCCTTCCTCGCCGTGGCAATCGCGGGTGTGGCCCTGTCAGTGCTCGGGATGAGCCTTGTCGGTGTGCTGGCGGATTCGCGCCTTGCGACCAGAACCAGCAGATTCAAGGAAATCATCGGCCAGCTTTCGATCGCCCGGCAGCAACTCGAAGGTTCGCAAAGAGAGCTCCAGGAGCAGAAGCTCAGGCTCGATACGGCCATCAACAATATGGTTGAGGGCGTTTGCATGTTCGATGCGGAGAAGCGACTTGTCATCTGCAACGAGCGTTATGCCCGGCTCTACCGGCTGCCGCCGGAATTGCTGAGAACGGGGACACCGCATACCGACATCATCCGGCATCGCATTGTGAACGGTATCCTCAAGGGCGACACAAGCGAGGGCGCGGCCGAGCAATTCGTCTCGAAGCTGGCCGCGTTGCCGTTCGATGCAGTCTCGAGCAGGATCGACGAGTTCGCGGACAGGCGGTTGATCTGCGTCACGCGGCAGCCAATGGCCGGCGGCGGGTGGGTGGCGACGCATCTCGACGTCACCGAGCAGCGCCGGTCCGAGGCCAAGATCACTCATATGGCGCAACACGATGCGCTGACCGATCTGCCGAATCGCGTGCTGCTCAGAGAGCGGATGGAGCATGCCATTGCAGTTACGCGCAATGGTGGCCTCGATCTTGCGGTGCTCATGCTCGATCTCGATCGCTTCAAGGAAGTCAACGACACGCTGGGACATCCGGCGGGCGATTCCCTGTTGCGCGCCGTCGCGGCGCGTTTGCGCGATTGCACCACGGAAACCGCGTTGATCGCCCGCCTCGGCGGCGACGAGTTCGCGGTGATCGACTACGTGACCAACCCGGCCGTGGAGGCGGCCTCGCTCGCCGAAAGGATCATAAAGGTGCTTCGCGAACCCTTCGATCTCGGCGATCATCGGGTCACGGTGGGCACCAGCATTGGCATCGCCATCGCGCCGCGCGATGGCGATGATTCCGACGTGCTCATGAAGAGCGCGGATCTCGCCCTCTACTCGGCCAAGAGTGGCGGACGTGGCGCGTTCCGTTTCTTCGAGCCGGAACTCGACGAGCTCATGCATGCGCGACGCAACCTGGAGCGCGACATGCGGGATGCGATTGCCGGCGGTGAATTCGAGCTCCACTACCAGCCATTTGTCGTTGCCACGACCGGCGAGATCCGCGGCTTCGAGTCCCTGCTACGCTGGCATCACCCGAAGCGAGGTCTGGTCATGCCCAGCGAATTCATCCCGCTTGCGGAAGAGACCGGCTTGATCGTGCCGCTGGGAGAATGGGTCTTGAGGACCGCCTGTGCGGAAGCCGCCAAATGGCCTACCGATCTCAGAATTGCGATCAACCTGTCTCCCGCTCAATTCAGGAGCAAGGAGCTTGTCGCGGTCGTTATCGGCGCGCTGGCCGGTTCGGGCGTTGCGCCGCACAGGCTTGAGCTCGAGGTCACCGAGACGGTGATCATGCATGATAGCGAAGCTGTCTTCGCAGCACTCGGTCAACTGCGCGAGCTCGGTGTGCGAGTAGCGCTCGACGATTTCGGCACCGGCTACTCATCGCTGAGCTTTCTGCAAAGATTCCCATTCGACAAGATCAAGATCGACCGCAGCTTCGTCAACGAACTATCCAGCGCGAGCGAAGAGGCGCAGCACCTCGCGCGAGCGGTGGTTCGTTTCGCAGTCAGCCTCGGCAAGACGACGACCGCCGAAGGCGTCGAAACGAAGGAGCAGCTGGACATTCTCCGCGAAGAGGGGAGCGTCGAAACCCAGGGCTACTATTTCAGCCGGCCGATGCCTGCATCCAGCGTCGCAAAAATGCTGCGGCGAGGTGCCAGGGCAGCCATCCGTGCTGCGTGAGTATTCAGGCGGTCACTGCAGCGGCGGATCGCCCGAGGTACGTTTCTTGGCGAGGTCCATCTCGGTGACCGCGATCAGGATCTCGGCGCGGGTCTTCAGGTCAGGCGCTTCCAGCATCGCCTGCTTCTCGGCGGGGCCATAGGGCGACATCATCGCCAGCGCGTTGACCAGCGCCTCGTTGGGCGCGCTCTCGACGCCTTCCCAGTCGACCTTGAGATTGTTGGCCTTCAAGAAATCCGCCAGCGCCACCAGCAGCGCCTCGCGGTTGACCTCGTCCTCGCCCATCCGCGCGGTGAAATCGTCGGTAAAGGCGAAGAAATCGACCTTGCACTGGCGGTAGGCGGTCAGCACCTCGAGCTCCTCGAGCACCCTGAAGCGCGCGACGCCGGTGAGCTCGAGGATGTAGCGGCCGTCGCCGGACTCGGCGAGCTGGGTGATGCGGCCGACGCAGCCGACCCGGAACAGCGCCGGTCTGTCGGAATTCTTTGGCGAATGCGCCGCATCAGGCTGGATCATGCCGATCAGGCGATGGCCATCGCGAAAACTGTCGTCGACCATCTCGAGATAGCGCGGCTCGAAAATGTTGAGCGGCATCTGGCCGCGCGGCAACAGCAACGCGCCCGGCAGCGGAAACACCGGAATGATTTCCGGAAGGTCGGCGGGGCCGCGATATTCGATGTTGATCGGCATCTGGTCCCCGCTGACGTCGCCGGCACGTTTTCCTTATGAAAACAGGATCGTCGACAAGCGCTTGCGTCCCTCGACGGTTGCCTCATCCGTGCCGCCCCAGGCCTCGAAGAACTGCACCAGCTGCTTGCGGGCGCCGTCGTCGTTCCATTTGCGGTCGCGCTTGACGATCGCGAGCAGCTGCTCGGTGGCGGCGACCCGGTTGCCCTGCGCGTTCAGCGCGGTGGCGAGGTCGAAGCGTGCCTGATGATCGAGCGGATTTGCGGCGACTTTCTGTTCCAGCTCGGTGATGGGCCCGAGCTGTTCCGCCTGTTCGGCGAGATCGATCGCGGCCTGCACGGCCTTCACGGCCGGATCGTTGCGCTTGGATTCCGGTACCATGGCCAGCGTCTGCTTGGCCTGCTCCATCGCACCGGAGGTGACGTAGCATTTTGCCAGGCCGGCGAGTGCTGCGATGTTGGTCGAATCATACTGGAGCACTTCGGCGTAGATCTGCGCGGCGGCTGCGGCGTCGCCCTCGGCGAGAACGGCCTCGGCCTCCTGCAGAATCTCGGCGACGTTGGGCTCGCCGGGCGCAGTGACGCCCTTGGTCAGCTTTTCGATGAAGGCATTGACCTGGCTCTCCGGCACCGCGCCCATGAAGCCGTCGGCGGGCTGGCCGTTGACGAAGGCGATCACGGCCGGGATCGACTGGATGCCCATCTGGCCCGGAATCGCCGGATGCTGGTCGATGTTCATCTTGACCAGCTTGACCTTGCCCTTGGCGGCCTTGACCGCCTTCTCCAGCACGGGCGTGAGCTGCTTGCAGGGACCACACCACTCCGCCCAGAAGTCGATCAGCACCGGCTGGCGCTTCGATTCCTCGATGACGTCCTTCACGAAGGTCTGGGTGGTGGTGTCCTTGATCAGATCGGCCGCAGCCGGGACTGCGGCTCCGTTACCCTGGTCGATGATCGTCACGGGATCCCCTCGTCTGATGTCTGGAATGGCGGGTCTTTAGCACGTCGCCATCGCATATGCTTCGTTGTCGGCCCTAAAATTGGGCCGGGTCGGCCGAATTTCAATCCACCGGCGTCGATTCGGCGGTTCCGGGATGTTTTGGGGCGATTCGGCCGGGTTCGGGCTCATATTGGGGCTCCGAAAGCGAATCTATGCCGCCGGTAGCTGTTGCATTCGCCGTCCGCTTTTGGCATACGACAGCCGTTGCCGGCGCGTCACGCGACCGACACAGGATGCGGGTGTAGCTCAGTGGTAGAGCACGACCTTGCCAAGGTCGGGGTCGAGGGTTCGAGCCCCTTCGCCCGCTCCAGTTTTTCCCAGAGCATCCAAAATCCCGTAAGCGCAATTCGCTTCGGCCTGTCTCGAGCGCTGCTGATCAGGGAATCAATCCCGAGACGCGGTAGGCCTCGATGGAGCGATCGTAGACCGAGATATCGTTGCGACCGCGCGCAATCAGCTGTGCGCCTGCGACCGCGGCATAAATCGCCATCGAGCGCTCGTTCCTCTCCTCTTCGCTGGGAGATGGCTTGGTGGTTGCCAGCACACGCGCGATCCATGCGATATTCATGCGCGGAAAACGATCGATCTCGTGCCTCACTTCTTCAGGGAGATCATCGAGCTCGGCGCTCATGACGCCGCTCAGGCACATGCGATTGCCGTTGGCCAGCGCGGCACGAAAGATCCCGACGTAGCGGTCGAAACAAGTACGCGGATCGGGTGCCGTGGCGAGAATCTCCTCCAGATAGGCGGCACCCTCCTCGGTGTAGCGCCGCGCCAGGGCCACGCCGAGATCGCCCTTGGTGGGAAAGTGGTAGTGCACGCTGGCGCTCTTAATCCCGACCTCCTTGGCCAACTCGCGGAAGCTCAGCGCCGTGTATCCGCGCGCTTGCACAGTGGCCCGCGCCGCCGCCAGGACGGCTTCCCGCATGTCAGTTTTGGTTTTTGCCATCGGTTTCATTACCTATCGATCGATAGATAGCTGTTGACCGCCCCGATGAAAAGGGCCTATTGGTTTTCAGTAGCCTATCTATCGATAGACAGATAAAAGGTGACAAATGAGAATCTATGATCGTCCAGGCTTTCCCAACCCCACCCGCATCCGCATCGTGCTTGCGGAAAAGCAGCTCGACTCTCAGGTCGAGTTTATCCCGGTCGACCTTATCGGGGCCGAACACAAGAGCCCTGCGTTCCTGCAAAAGAACCCCTCGGGCGTCTTGCCCGTTCTTGAGCTGGACGACGGCACCTTCATCTCGGAATCCACGGCGATCACCGAATATCTCGATCACATGGACGGCCACCCGACGCTGACGGGCACGACGCCGAAACAGAGAGGGCTGATCCATATGATGCAGCGGCGCGCGGAGGCCGAACTGATCGATCCGGTCGGCGAGTACTTCCATCATGCGACACCCGGTCTCGGCCCGAAGCTTCAGGCCTTCAAGAGCCTCGACTGGACCGGCCGCGCCGAGTGGGGACGACGGCAAGGCGAACGTGCTCGCGCGGGAATGACCTATTTCAACGCTGTGCTGGGGCAGCAGCCCTACATCGCCGGCGAGGTGTTCTCGATGGCGGACATCACCATCTTTGCCGGTCTGCTGTTCGCCGATGCCGCGGGCCTCACCATTCCCGAAAACTCTCACGCCCTCCTCGCCTGGCGCGCACGAGTTGCCGAATTGCCCAGCGTGAAGCATCGCAGCGGTCAGGCGTTTCTCGCCGACGATGCGCGTCGCCTCGGCCTGTGATTGACCGGCGGCAGTTTCGGGCACAAACGATTGCCGGTTGGCAGGCTGGTGCGTGAGGCGGGCTGGACCAATTCAGCCCGCCCTGCGTGCCGCCGGAACGCCGTTCGGGAGGTGCAATGACAATCCTGATCACCGGCAGTGCTGGCCACCTCGGGGAGGCCATTCTCCGAACGCTCCGGCGTCGCGGGTCATCTGCGCGCGGGATCGACCTGAAGGCATCGCCCTTCACCGACGCGGTCGGCTCGATCGTCGATCCCGGCTTCGTCCGGGCGCAGATGGACGGCGTCACCGCCGTCATCCACAGCGCGACGCTGCACAAGCCGCATGTGGCGACCCACAGCAAGCAGGACTTTGTCGATACCAACGTCACCGGCACGCTCAATTTGCTCGAGGCGGCCACGGCGGCCGGCGTGAAGAGCTTTGTCTTCACCAGCACCACCAGTGCATTCGGTTCGCAACTCCGGCCGGAGGCGGGCCAGACCGCGGTGTGGGTCACCGAGGACCTGCCGGCGATCCCGAAGAACATCTACGGCACCACAAAGCTGATGGCGGAAAATCTGTGCGAGCTATTCTTTCGCGAGCGCCGGCTTCCGGTCGTGGTGTTGCGGACCTCGCGGTTCTTTCCGGAGGACGACGACGATCCCGCAATGCGGTCGGCCTACCCGCTGGACAATGCGCAAGCCAACGAGCTGCTCTATAGACGGCTGGATATAGCGGACGCGGTGAGCGCCCATCTGCTCGCCGCGGTGCGCGCGCCGGAGATCGGGTTCGCCCGCTATATCGTCTCGGCTACAACCCCGTTTGGGCAGCACCATCTCGCGGCGCTCGCCCGCGACGCGGCCGGTGTCGTGCGCGAGCTCTATCCGGATTGCGCCGAGCTCTATGCGGCACGCGGCTGGCGGTTATTTCCCGAAATCGATCGCGTCTATGTCAACGATCGCGCGCGGCGCGAGCTGGGCTGGCACCCGGAATTCGATTTCGCCCATGTGCTGCGCAGCCTGCGCGATGGCTCCGATTTCCGCAGCTCCCTGGCGCGCGAGGTGGGAGCGAAGGGCTATCACGACACGCCATTCGACGATGGACCGTATCCCGTCGCCAAATAGTCGCCGCTTTCGTCAATTCGCACGATGTTTCAGACGTGTGGCCGGTGTCACCGCGCATCGTCCGGCTTCCGCCGTTCTACTGTGCATGGGGTTGTTTTCGCGTTTTTGGATTGGTCGACCATTCTGCTGCTCTCAAAAGAGGCACGCGCCATCTCGATTTCGCGTTGCAGCGAGCTTGTCGTCGTCGCGGAGGGCAGCTGCAACGCATGCGACGCGCTTCTCTCCGGTCGCAGATGTGCTAACCTTTTTGGGTCTGCCTCTCTGACAGACTCCGAACTTCGCCTCTCGACTATCAGAACAAAATAACGTGCAGCCCTGACGGCTGCCTTAGGGGAGTGACGCGATGAAATCGATGATCCATCGATCCGTGTTGGCGCTTGCGGCGGTTGCCCTTCTTGCCGGGACCAGCGCCGGCAGTGCACAGGACAAAAGCAAACCGCTGAAGAAATACGAATCCGGCACCAAGGAATTCTGGACCCATCCGCCGGATGACTGGTTCCTCGGCGACGAGAACGAGGCGCAGAAGGGTCTCGCGCCGCCCTCGGGTCCGCCGACCGGCGCCTCCGATGCCGAGCTCGCCAACATCATCAAGAAGGTGAAGCTGCCGGCGGGCTTCAAGATGGAGGTCTACGCCTCCGGCGTGCTGGCCGCGCGTCAGATGGCCTGGGGTGACAAGGGCACGCTGTTCGTCGGCTCGTTTGGCCTCGGCAACGTCTATGCCATCAAGGACAACAACGGAAAGAAAGAGGTCAAGACCATCCTCAAGGGGCTGAACATGCCCACCGGTCTGGCCGTCAAGGACGGTGCGCTCTACGTCATCGCGGTCGACAAGCTGATCCGCTACGACGACGTCGAAAACAAGCTCGACAACCTCGGCGAAGGCAAGGTCGTCTATGACGACATGCCGTCCTATGCCGCGCATGGCTGGAAGTACCTCGCGGCCGACAAGGACGGCTGGTTCTACATTCCGTTCGGACCGCCCTTCAACGTCGGCATTCCCCCGACCAGTCTCTCGCAGATCCGGCGCGTCGATCCCAAGACCGGCAATGCCGAAGTCTATGCGCTCGGCGTTCGCAACTCGGTCGGCGGCGACGTCGATCCGCGCACCGGAAAATACTGGTTCACCGAGAACGCCCGCGACTGGGTCAGTGACGACCTCCCCTCCGACAAGCTGAACATGATCTCGAAGATGGGCGAGCATTTCGGCTATCCCTACTGCCACCAGGGCGACCTTCCCGATCCGAAGTTCGCCATGGGCCACAAATGCTCCGAGTTCACGCCGCCCGTGCTGAATCTCGGCGCCCACGTCGCTCCGCTCGGTATGAAGTTCTACACCGGCGACCAGTTCCCCGCCGAATACAAGAACAACATCCTGATCGCCGAGCACGGCTCCTGGAATCGCCACAAGTACCAGGGCGGCCGCATCGTGCGCGTGATCGTCGGGCCCGACGGCAAGAACGCCAAGCAGGAGGTGTTCGCCTCCGGCTGGATCGAGGGCGACCAGGGCTATCTCGGCCGCCCCGATGACATCATCCTCGCCAAGGACGGCTCGATCCTCGTCGCCGACGACTGGGCCGGCGCGATCTATCGCATCAGCTACAGCAAGAAGTAGCGCGACATGACCAGGAGGCTGCGGTGGCCGAGAGGCGCCGCAGCCTCTTTCATTTCAAAGTCTCACGCTGTCGTTCCTAGATCGGAATTCCTTCCATGCGCCGGCAGTTCATCTCGCACACAATCAGCGCGGCTGCGCTCCTCACGCTTGGCGCCCTTTCCGCAAGCGCCGCGGACAATACTGCCGTCCAGGAGAAGGCTGCCGTTTGCTCCGGCTGTCACGGCGAGAACGGTATCTCGCAGACCGAGAACATTCCCTCGCTGGCCGGTCAGCCCGACCAATTCCTGCAATGGCAGCTCGTGTTCTTCCGCGCCGGCTCGCGCAAGAACGAGCAGATGCAGCCGATTGCCGCCGAGATCACCAACGAAGACGTTCGCAGTCTCGGCGCCTATTTCGCGGCCATGACGCCGCCGAAGGCAGCAGACGACAAGGATCCGGACCTGTCGAAAAAAGGCGCGCAAGTGGCCGCCGGCCGCCGCTGCGCCTCATGCCACACGGATAGCTTTGCCGGCACCAAGGCCGTCGCGCGGCTCGCGGGTCAGCGCGAGGAATATCTGGTCAAGGCGCTGCACGACTACAAGACCAGCCAGCGCGTCGGCGGCGGCGTCGCCGCGATGGCCGATGTCGCCTATCACATGAGCGATGAGGAAATCACCGCCGTCTCGCACTATCTCGCGTACTTCAAATAGCGCTCCGCTTCGCTGCGCTTGTCCGGGACGACAGCAGTTTACCCCGCCCGCTGCTTCTCATACGCCTTGAGATGCGTATACGCGATGCGCAGCTTCGGAACCGGGACCTTGGCGGCGTCGGCGCGTGCGATCAGGTCGCCGATCACATGATCGGCCTCGACCGGAAGACCCGCCTTGATGTCGCGGAACATCGAGGCCGTCATCGGCGAACCCTCGGTGGTAAGGTTGCCCTTGACGCGCTCGAAGAACGGACCGCCCGGCGTGTAGCCCGACGCGGTGGCGATCGAGCTGGTTTCATCGAGCATGCCGAGCAAGAAGTCACGGCCGCCGGGCGCGGCGAGGATGTTGCCGACCGAGGTGCGCATCAGGCTGGTGCTTGCGGCGAGCGAGGACAGGAACACCCACTTCTCCCACATGTCCTGCATGATGTTCTGGCTGGCAGTGGCACCAGCGATGCCGCTCTTGAAGGCTTCGTCGATCGCCTTGACGCGATCCGACAATTTGCCGTCGCGCTCACCGTAGTTGATCGACTGCATCGGCTGCAGCTGCACCACCTCGCGCTTCTCGTTCAAGGTCGCGGCGATGGCGCAGAGACCGCCGAGCACGCGCTCCTCGCCGAACTTGGCATCGAGTGTGTCGAGATGCTTCATGCCGTTGAGCATCGGGATGATCGCGGTGTTCGGGCCGACTGCGGCGGCGAATGACTTGATGGCATCGTCGAGGTCGAACGCCTTGCAGCTGAGCAGCACGACGTCGAATATCTCCTTGAGCGCTTCGGCCTGCACGGTCGGCGGGTTCTTCAGCGTCACGTCGCCATTCGGGCTCTTGATGACGAGACCGGCGCTCGCAAGCTCGCTGGCGCGGCGCGGCCGGACCAGGAATGTGACGTCGCGGCCGGCCTGCAACAGCCTGCCACCAAAGTAGCCGCCGATGGCGCCGGCGCCGACCACGAGGATACGCATTGTAAAGCTCCGTTGAACGAGGCGAATGGCGAGTAGGGAATAGCGAATAGGGCGAGAGGCCGCAAATGACGAGTCACAATTTCACGACTCGCTATTCGCCACCTTCCAGCACCATCTCCTCGACCTCCCGCAACTGCTCCTTGCCGAAAAACATCTCGTTGCCGACGAAGAAGGTCGGCGAGCCGAACGCGCCGCGCCCGACCGCCGCCTCGGTGTTCTTGATCAGCTTGCCTTTCACCTCGGGCTCCTGGGCGCGGGCGAACAGCTTTTGGGCATCGAGGCCCGACGACGCCAGCGCCTTGGCTGCGACCTCGATGTCGTCCATCTTCTTCGGCTCGCGCCACATGTGGTGGAAGGCGGCGTCGACATATGTCTCGAACACGCCCTCGAGCTGCGCCGCGATCGCGGTGCGCATCAGGTTCAACGTGTTGACGGGGAAGTTGGGATTGAAGACGTAAGGCTGGACCTTGAAGCGCTTGACGAAGCGCTCGGTCTCGATCTGCTGGAATTCGCGCTTGTTCTTGATGCCGGCGAGCGTCTCGGCCGGCGACCTGTTGTTGGTCGACTTGAAGATGCCGCCGAGCAGGATCGGCACATATTCGAACTTGACGCCGATGCGCTGCTCGATCGCCGGGATCGCCAGATGGCTGAGATAGGCGTTCGGACTGCCGAAATCGAACAGGAATTGCGGGGCTGTGCGGGTCAAATTCGTTCTCCCTAAAGTCACTTTTCACCCATTGTGGCGCAGCGCGCGCCACAGGTCTACCGTTTAATGATGGTCATAATATCTCGCTGATCAGACCAGGCGCCGGATCGCCTTCTTGCGCCACACCAGCAGGTAATAGCCCATCTGCAAACCGAACATGGCGCAGAACACGATCGGATAGGCCGCCCACACGCCCTTTAGTCCCACGGTGCGGCTCAGGATCACCGCAGCCGGCAGCTCGATCGCGACAATGGCGAAGATCGACAGCAGCATCGGCGTCAGCGCAACGCCGGCGGCACGCATCGCGCCGGAAAACGTGGTCGCAAGGCCGAACGGCACCGAGCTCCACAAGGCGATGAACAGTAGTCCCTTCGCCAAGTCGAGCACGGTGCCGTCGGTGATGAAGATGCCAAGCACGGCGCGCGGCGCGAGATAAATCAGCGCCACGAGCCCGCCAGTCAGGACGAGGTTGAACGCAAGGCCCGTACGGACGATACCGTCGAGCCGCGCCCGGTCGCCGCCGCCGATGGCTTGCGCGCCGAGGATCGAGACCGCGATCGAAATCGACATCGCCGTGAACTGCGTGTAGCCCATCACCTGATTGACCGCGCCGTAAGCGGCCGTTGCGTCCGAGCCGAAGCCGTTGACGAGGCCGAGCAGAACCAGTTCGGCGATCGCCATCACGACCATGCCAACCGCACTGGGCAATCCAATGCCAAGGATTTGTCTGATCACAGCACGATTGAGCCTCACATGGCGCAGCAGTGCGACGTCCGGTGCGAGCGCGTGCTTCTTGCGCAGCAAATAGGCCGCCAGCGCGAGCAGCGCCACTGCATTGGAGATCGCAGCCGCCCAGGCCGGGCTGGCGATGCCGAGCGCCGGCAGCCCGAATGCGCCGCGGATCAGCATCGGCGTCAGGATCAGGCCGATCGCAGTCGACAATGCCAGCGCGAGCAGCGGTGTCACTGCGTCGCCAACGCCGCGGATCATCGCCGTCATCAGCAGGAACACGAATCCGAGCGGCATCGTCAGCAGCATGATGCGGGCATAGGCGCTTGCCTGGTCGAGAATGTCTGCGGGCGTCGCGAGCGCCATCATCAATTGCCGGCTGAACAGGCCGCCGGCCAATCCGACAGACATCGAGAGCAGCAGGCCGACTGCGAGCGTCGTGCCGACCACGATTCTGATCCGCCCGTGCTCGCCCGCGCCGAAGGCCTGGCCGATCAGCACGGTGGCGCCGGTGCTCAGGCCCATGACGAAGGCGAACAGAAAGAAAAACACCGGGAAGAACGTCGAGACTGCGGCGAGTGCGTCGACGCCGATCATCTGGCCGAGATAGACATTGCTGACGGTGCCGAACAGCGATTGCAGCGCGTTGCTCAGCATCAATGGCGCGAGGAAGCGCAGGAAGCTTTTCCAGAGCGGTTTTGGAGCGGACATGGATGAGCCTTTCATCGGGGCGGGCAAAGCCGTTGCCGCGCGCAGCACGCGCGGCTTGGCTGTCGATGGGGTCGTTGGAGAGCGGCGCGCGGTTTACGCGCGGTCGCTGTAGGCGAGCTTGACGATGTGGTCGCGGATGTCGGCCGGCCAGTCGGCGATCAGTCCGGTGAAGCGCCGCCGGTCATCCGCAAACAGCGCACGCGAGGCTTCCTCGAACTGCGCAAGATTGCCGGCCATGGTCGACATGAAGTGATAGGCGGCATCGCGCGCCTGCCGGTCGCGGTCCTTGTCGCCGCTCGCGCGTCGCGCCTCGTCGACGAGCTTTCGCAAGGCGACCGAAGCGCCGCCGGGCTGCGCGCCGAGCCATTCCCAGTGCCGCGGCAGCAGCGTCACCTCGCGCGCGACCACGCCGAGCTTCGGCCGGCCGCGGCCGCGCGGTTCGGTTGGTGAAGCGGTCTCCTCAACTGGCGGCGGGATCAGCTTCGCCAGACGCGCCAGGACCTCGCGGTCCCCGCCGCGAAGATCGAAGTCGATCGATCTGCCGGTGGCGTCCTCGAAGATGATGATGGGCTCGTCCGGCCGTGGCGCCACGCGCTTGACGACCAGCGCGACCTCTCCTGCCGGCCCGGACACCAGGCGACGCTGACCCTGAAAGGCGGTGAAAGTTCTCTGCATTGAAATCATTGCCATATTGACGACGTTGGCCGCTTTAATATCCGGGTAAATTGCGAAGGTCAATATACCCGGATGAAAACATCCATCCGGATGGCTCGACATTGCGGTCTCGGGCTGGCAGGTACGCGACCGACCGACCACGCCTAGTAACCTAAGGATCTCGCGATGCTGACCGTCCACCACCTCAACAATTCGCGCTCGCAGCGGGTGCTGTGGCTGCTCGAGGAGTTGGGCGTGCCCTACGAGATCGTGCGCTACCAGCGCCAGCCCGATATGCGCGCGCCGAAAGAGCTGCGCGCGATCCACCCGCTCGGCAAGTCGCCCGTCATCACCGACAACGGTAACACCATCGCGGAATCAGGCGCGATCATCGAATATCTCATCGCGACCTACGGCAACGGCCGGCTGATCCCGCCGCCGAACACGCCGGAGCGGCTGCGTTTCACCTATTGGCTGCACTATGCGGAGGGATCGGCGATGTCGCCGCTGCTGCTGAAGCTGCTGTTCACGTTGATGCCGAAGCGCGCGCCGGCGCTGCTTCGCCCGCTGGTGCGCAAGGTCTCGAACCAGGCGCTGACCGCGCTGGTCAATCCGCAGCTCAAGCAGCACATGGATTATTGGGAAGGCGAGCTCGGCAAGAGCGAGTGGTTTGCCGGCAATGAATTCACTGCAGCCGACATCCAGATGAGCTTTCCGCTTGAAGCAGCGCAAGCGCGCGGCGGGCTCGAGCAAGGCCATCCCAAGGCCATGGCGTTTCTTGAACGCATCCACGCGCGGCCGGCCTATGCGCGTGCCCTCGAGAAGGGCGGGCCGTACCAGGTGGGACGGTAGTTGGTCTCACCGATCCAACACTAGTCCGCGTGCAGCACGCGGCCACGCGTCTCCGGCAGCGCGAAGGCGGCGGCGAAGAACAGCACGTAAGCCACAACCGCGAAGATCGCGATCGCATCGGCAAGCGATGTCGACGCTGACAGAGCGCCGACGAGGAATGGAAACAGCGCGCCGATGCCGCGGCCGAAATTGTAGCAAAAGCCCTGGCCGGAGCCGCGCAGCCGCGTCGGATAGAGCTCGGTCAGAAACGCGCCAATGCCGGAGAAATAGCCCGAGGCGAAGAAGCCGAGCGGGAATCCGAGCACCCACAGGATCTCGTTGGTCAGCGGCAGTTGCGTGTAGAGCAGCACGATTGCCATCGCTCCGATCGAGAAGATCAGGAACAGATTGCGCCGTCCGATCCGGTCGGCGAGCCAGGCGCCGACGAGATAGCCGATGAAGGATCCGATGATCAGCGTCGACAGATAGCCGGTCGAGCCGACGATCGACAGATGACGCTCCTTGGTCAGGAATTGCGGCACCCAGAACGTGACGGCGTAGTAACCGCCCTGGCAGCCCGTCGCCATCAGGGACGCCAGAATGGTGGTCTTCAGGATCGGCCCGGAGAAGATCTCCCAGAGCGCCGGACGATGGCCGCTCGCGGCCTGCTTTGCACGGGCCTCCGCCGCGATCTCCGGCTCGGCGACGGAGCGGCGGATATAGAATACCAGCAGCGCGGGCAGCGCGCCGATCACGAACATCCAGCGCCACGCCGTTTCCGCCGGCAGAGCCGAGAACAGGATCGCCTGCGACAGCACGGCAAGGCCCCAGCCGACCGCCCAGCCCGATTGCACCGAGCCGACCGCGCGTCCACGATATTGCGGCCGGATCGCTTCGCCCATCAGCACGGCGCCAGCGGCCCATTCGCCGCCGAAGCCGAGGCCAAGCACCGCGCGCGCGATCAAAAGCTGCTCGAAATTCTGCACGATCGCGCAGACCAGCGAGAAGAACGAGAACCAGATGATGGTGATCTGGAGCGTCCTGACCCGGCCGATATGGTCGGAGAGATAACCGCCAAGCCAACCGCCGATGGCGGAGGCCAGCAGCGTCACCGTGCCGGCAAGGCCGGCCGAGGCCGCATCGACCTTCCACAGTGCGATGATGGTGCCGATCACCAGCGGATAGATCATGAAGTCCATGCCGTCGAGCGCCCAGCCTGCCGCGCAGGCCCAGAACGTCCTTCGCTCCGGCGCATTCATGTCGCGGTAGAAGGCGAGAAGGCTGGTGTCCTCGATCTCGGCGCGTTCGATGCGCTCAGTCGGATCGGCTGTGGTCATGTGCGTTTCCCCGGCAGTGTCTTTGGCCGGGCGGTGGTAGCACGCGCGGCGCCGGGCGCAAGCCGGCGCACGGTCGTACCATGCAGGGGCAGCGTTACTGTCCTGCTGCTTCCGCGCCGCGCGAGCGCGGATCCGGCGCGCCGAGGGGGCCGTTCGGCGTCACGAGGATCGAGTTGGCGGAGGTCTGTCCCATCGGCTCGACGATGAGATGGTCCATCGCCTTCAGCTCAAACAGCACATCGTCGGGAAAGCCGCGCTCGACGCGGACCTCGTCCGGCAGCCATTGATGATGCAGCCGCGGCGCGGCCACTGCGGCCGCGACGTCCATCTTGTAGTCGAGCACGTTCACGATCACCTGGAGCACAGTCGAGATGATGCGGCTGCCGCCGGGCGAGCCCGTCACCAGCACCGGTTTGCCGCCCCTGAGCACGATGGTCGGCGACATCGAGGACAGCGGCCGCTTGCCGGGCCCGGGCAGATTGGCCTCGTAGCCGACGAGGCCATAGGCGTTGGAGGCGCCAACGGCGGCAGTGAAATCGTCGAGCTCGTTGTTCAGCAGCACGCCAGTGCCGTCGGCGACGAGGCCGACGCCGTAGCTGAAGTTCAGCGTATAGGTGTTGCTGACAGCGTTGCCGCTGGCATCGACGACGGAGAAGTGCGTGGTGTTGCTGCCTTCGCGCGGCGCGGGGGGGGGCGGAAACGATCTCTTTCGACGGCGTCGCGCGATCGATCGAGATGTTCGCACGCAGCTTGGCCGCATAGCTCTTCGCCGTGAGCGTTTCGATCGGTGCATTGACGAAGGCGGGATCGCCGAGATAGCGCGCGCGGTCAGCATAGGCGCGCTTCATGGCTTCGATCAGCAGATGCAGCGATGCCGGTGAGCCCCGCTTCAAATCGGCGAGCTGAAAGCCTTCCAGGATGTTGAGCGATTCCACCAGCACGACGCCGCCGGACGATGGCAGCGGCATCGAGACGATGTCATAGCCGCGATAGTTGCCGCGCACCGGCGCGCGGATCACAGCCTGATAGGCCTTCAGATCAGCCGGGGTCATGACGCCGCCGGCGTCGGACACCGCCTTGGCGAGCTTCTCCGCCACCGGACCCTCGTAGAAGCCGCGCGGCCCTTGCGTAGCGACACTCGCCAGCGTGTCGGCGAGATCGCTCTGCACCAGCCTGTCGCCTTCGCCAAAGGGCGCGCCGTCCGGCTTTGCGAAAATCCTGGCCGAGGACGGCCAGCGTGCCAGCCGCGGGTACCAGCCCGGCAGGGTATCGGCGATGTCATCGGTGACGATAAATCCGTCGCGCGCAAGCATGATCGCGGGTTCGAGCAATTGCGCCAGCGTGAACTTGCCCGAGCCATATTTCTCGAGCGCGAGCACCAGGCCCGCGACCGTGCCGGGCACACCGATGCCAAGTCCGGAATCGCGCGACTTGGCGGGATCAGGCTTGCCGTCGGGTCCAAGGAATATCTGCGCCGTGGTCGCTGCTGGCGCGGTCTCGCGATAGTCGATCGCGATATCTTCATTGTGCTCGGCGGAATGGATCACCATGAAGCCGCCGCCGCCGATATTGCCGGCACGCGGATAAGTCACGGCCATCGCAAAGCCGGTCGCGACGGCTGCATCGACGGCATTGCCACCACGCCGCAGGATGTCGGCGCCGACCTGCGCAGATATCTTCTCCTGCGCCACCACCATGCCGTGCTCGGCGGGGATCGCGTGCACCGTGTCGAGCGCCGGGGAGACATAGGCCCGCCGCGCATCCTGCGCAGCCGCCGATGCAAGACCAAACGCCAGAGTGGCGATGAGTGCGAAAAAAGTCCGCCGTGTCGAAAATGATGCCATCATCAAATTTCCGCCGGGCCTTCAGGCCAATCCAAATGCGTCGCTATAATGCTATACGGTTGGGATAAGAGAGACAAAACTGTTTGTGATGAGGACTGCTTCATGACGACGATCGCCCCGGCGGCGCGCATGGCCGCCGCTCCGCGGACCTATCCGCCGCGCGCCGCCGTCGTCAGCTGGATCTTCTTCGATTGGGCCGCGCAGCCCTATTTCACGCTGATCACGACCTTCGTGTTCGCGCCTTATTTCGCTACCGGCATCGCGCCAGATCCCGCCACGGGCCAGTCGCTCTGGGGTTTTGCGATGGCAGCAGCTGGCATGGCGATTGCGCTATTGTCACCCGTGCTTGGTGCCATCGCGGATGCCTCGGGCCGCCGCAAGCCCTGGATCGCCGCGTTCGGCGCGGTGCTCGTGCTGGCCTCCTGCGCGTTGTGGACCGGCAAGCCCGGTGATCACGCCGTCATTCCGCCGCTGCTCCTCGCGGTCGCGCTTGCGAGCGTCGGCGCGGAGTTCGCCACCGTCTTCAACAATGCGATGATGCCGACCCTGGTGCCGCCGGAGCGCATCGGCCGCCTCTCCGGCACCGGCTGGGCCACGGGTTATATCGGCGGCATCGTCAGCTTGATCATCGTGCTCGGCTTTCTCGCGGCCAATCCAGAGACCGGCCGCACGCTGCTCGGCTTCACGCCGCTGTTCGGGTTGGACCCCGCCACGCATGAGGGTGATCGTGCCGCTGGACCGTTGACCGGGCTGTGGTTCATCATCTTCGTGACGCCGATGTTCCTGTTCACGCCGGACTATCCGGCAAAGCTGCCGGTGCGCGAGGCGCTACGCGAGGGCCTCTCCGATCTGAAGCAATCGCTGACGAGTTTGCCGGAGCAGAAGTCGCTCGCGGCGTTTCTGCTCGCCAACATGATCTACACGGACGGCCTGGTATCGCTTTTCGCGTTCGGCGGCATCTATGCCGCTGGCACCTTCGGCTGGCACACGATCCAGATCGGCACGTTCGGCATCATCCTCGCCATCGCCGGCACCTTTGGTGCGTGGCTCGGCGGCAAGCTCGACGACTTCCTTGGTCCGAAACGCGTTATCGCCGGCAGCATGCTGATCCTGCTGCTCTCGGTGGCGGCGATCCTGCTTGTCGATAAGGACAGTGTGCTGTTCGTCAAGGTTGCGCCGCCGCAGCCGGGCGGCCCGCTGTTCGCTGCCGCCGCTGAGCGTGCCTATATCGTGCTGGGCTGCCTGATTGGCGCGGCTGGCGGCCCGCTTCAGGCGGCATCACGCACGCTGCTGATCCGCCTCGCGCCGAAGGACCGCATCGCGCAGTATTTTGGTCTGTTCGCGCTGACCGGGAAGGTCACGTCCTTCACCGGACCGCTGCTGATCGGCGTGATCACCGCGGCAACCGCGAGCCAGAAAGCCGGCATGGCCGTGCTGGTGGTGTTCTTCGTCGCGGGGCTCGCGCTCTTGATGCGCGTGCGAGAGTAGGTAGCCCGGACTTCGCTTCGCTCCATCCGGGCTAGGCTGATCAATCAGTGCCTGAAATGCCGCGTGCCCGTGAACACCATGGCGATGCCGTGCTCGTCGGCGGCCTTGATCACCTCGTCGTCGCGCATGGAGCCGCCGGGCTGCACCACGGCGGTGGCGCCGGCTTCGATGCAGGCGAGCATGCCGTCGGCGAACGGGAAGAATGCGTCCGAGGCCACGACCGAGCCCTTGGTCAGCGGCTCGGCAAGCTTCAGCTCATTGGCAGCATCCTGCGCCTTGCGCGCCGCGATCCGGGCTGAATCCACGCGGCTCATCTGGCCTGCGCCGATGCCGACGGTGGCGAGGTCCTTGGCGTAGATGATGGTGTTCGACTTGACGTGCTTTGCGACCCGGAATGCGAACCTGAGGTCGCGCATCTCGGCATCATCAGGCGCACGCTTGGTCACGACCTTGAACGTCATGTCGTCGACGACCGCGTTGTCGCGGCTCTGCACGAGCAGACCGCCCGCCACTGTTTTTGCGGTCAGGCCCGGTGCACGCGGATCGGGCAAGCTGCCGGCGAGCAACAGCCGAAGGTTCTTGCGCGCGCCGATGATGGCGATCGCTTCCTCGCTCGCATCGGGCGCGATGATCACCTCGGTGAAGATCTTTGTGATCTCGCGCGCGGTGTCGGCGTCGAGCGCCCGGTTCATCGCGATGATACCGCCATAGGCCGAGGTCGAATCGCAAGCCAGCGCTTTGCGATAGGCATCAACGAGGTTCGCGCCCTCCGCGACGCCGCAGGGGTTGGCGTGCTTGACGATGACGCAGGCCGCGGTGCGCTTCGCGTCGAACTCGCCGATGCACTCATAGGCCGCGTCGGTGTCGTTGATGTTGTTGTAGGACAGCTCCTTGCCCTGCAGCTGCCGTGCGGTCGAAACGCCCGGGCGCTTGTCGGGGGTTGCGTAGAACGCCGCGGTTTGGTGCGGGTTCTCGCCGTAGCGCAGCGACTGGATCAGCTTGCCGCCGAAGGCGCGGAAATCGGGCGCGTCGATTTCGAGCTGACGGTTGAACCAGTTCGAGATCGCGGCGTCATAGGCTGCGGTGCGCGCATAAGCCTTCGCGGCAAGCCGCCGCCGCAGTGTGAGCGTCGTCGCGCCCTTGTTGGCGGCGAGCTCGTCGAGCACGGCCTTGTAGTCGTCGGCTTCAACCACGACGGCGACGTCGTCATGGTTCTTGGCGGCGGCGCGGATCATCGCGGGGCCACCGATGTCGATGTTCTCGATGCAGTCCTCGAAGCCCGCGCCTTTGTCGACGGTGGCCTCGAACGGATAGAGGTTGACGACGAGGAGGTCGATCGGTGCAATACCGTGCGCCTTCATCGCCTCGGCGTGCTCCTTGTTGTCGCGGATCGCCAGCAAGCCGCCATGCACTTTCGGATGCAGCGTCTTGACACGCCCGTCCATCATCTCGGGGAAGCCGGTGAGGTCGGAGACGTCCTTCACCTTGAGGCCGGCTGCGGCGATCGCTTTCGCGGTGCCGCCGGTCGAGACCAGCTCGACATCATGCGCGGCAAGCGCCTTGGCGAATTCGATCAGGCCGGTTTTGTCGGAGACGGAAAGCAGGGCGCGGGTGACGCGGCGGGGATGGTCAGTCATGAGCAAGATCCTCTGTCTTAAGGAGTGTCTATGCCCAGGCGCGCGGCGGATATGTGTCGCGCTTCCCGATGGTGCTCCATCCAAGGTCGCCAGTCGCGCGAACGAGCGCTCGATAGCAGCTTTTGGCCGTTTTCACAACGACGAGATGGGGCGGATCGTGCCTGTTACAGCGGAAGTTCCGGCTCGCGCCGGGCGTTGCGGCGGGCATTGGTGATCGCGGGAGAGGCCGTGGAACGCACAAAGCTCCAGCGGATAGAGGGCGCCTGGCGGGCATCCTGGCGGATCACGATCTGCGCGGTGCGGCGGGGGCCGTCATTGCCGGCCAGGAACACACTGTCCTCGAGGTCGACCTTGTCGTCGAGCGCTTCGAAGGTCCAGACGTCGCGGTTCGGCAGCACCAGCATGACGCCGCGGGCATCCGACAGCCGGCTCGCCTTCACCGCGGGATGCAGATGAAAGCGCAGCGCGAAATCGGCGTCGGCGCCCTTGATGCGCGCTCCTTGCGGCGGGGAGAGTGTATCCTCACCGTCGATGCGCCCGCCGTCATTGGCGATCATCAGCACGCGGCGATGGATCACGCCGAACTTGGCGAGATAGCCGTCATGCGAGGTCGTGAGCAGCGTGCCGTCCTGCAAGATCTCGCGATAGCTCTCGACCTCATGTGGGCCGCTGACGATCGGCGAGCCGCGCAGCAGTCGCTTCATCGCCGACATCTCGACGAACTGGCAGGACGACGTGTCGCGATAGGTGAGGGTCGAATGCGCCGCGGTGCCGCGCGCGAACGGCCGCCAATTGTCGCGGCCCGTGGCCGGCATGCCGCAATTGGTGACAATGCGGCTGATGCCGGAGGACAGCTCGAACGACAGGCAGCCGGCATGTGCGTCGTGGCTGACGCCAGGCGGCGGCGGCGGGCCGGTGTCGATGATCAGCGTGGTCGGGCCGGCATCGAGGCGCTGGAAGCCGGTGTGCGGCATGTTCGCCATCGGGGTGCCATGGGTGTCATCATAGGCGAGCAGCGTGGCAAGCAGGTCCGAAGACGTCGCGCTCATGGCGTTGAACAACGCGAAATTGCCGTCGCCGTGCCGGAAGAAGCGCAGCATCGGCATCATGCGGTCGATCGCATTGAGCAGCGCCGGCGGCGGCGCGATGTTGCGGGCGGCAAAAGTCTGCCGCAGCGGCAACAGGTCGATCAGCAACTCGATCAGCGCGCCCGGGTTGCGTGAGATGTGGCCGCCGTCGGGGAGAATTTGCCGCTGCAATTCGTCGGAGAGCTTTTTCGACGCGCTGCGGATGTTACGGGCCTGGTTGGCGAGGCAGAGCGTCGTGTAGCACAGCGCGATCTGCACCTGGAGCTTCGGCACGCCGTCAGGAATGTTGACCATGGTGTAGCGCAGGAAGCGGATCTCGCGTGCGAGCGCGCGTAGATAGCGGCGGTAGAATTTGTTGTCGGTGTCGTTGAGCACCAGCGGTGCCTGCGACAATAGCGAGATCACGCGCCGCGCCAGCACGTCGGCGCGGCGGGCGACGGGCCGGCGCCTGTTGGCGGGGTTGCTGATCCAGTCCTCGACCAGCGCGCGTGCATTCGCCCGGGTCAGCGCGGTGTCGGCGGCGCGTAAGTGCCGCAGCCAGCCGAAGCCGAGCAGCGCGACCTCCCAATCCTCCGAGGGCGGATCGAGATCGAAGATCGAGCGGCCGTGGCAGTTGACGATCTTGCCGGCGAAGACGAAGCGCCCGGCATAGATCTCGGCGGCGCGTGTCGCATCCGCGGTGCGCAGATCATGCGGCGCAATGATCAGCCGATCGGTGCGGGCCGGCCACACCCGCGACAGCGCAACGGAGCCGCCGCTCGCGCGCGCGAGCATGTTCCGCGCGAAGCGGTTCATCACCAGCGTCGAGATACGTCTGCGTTGAGCGACCGACACGCCTTGCCTTGAAGGGGGAGAGGATTCCGACGAATCCTTATTAACCCCAAAATCGACCGGCTGACACCACCTTGAATGGCCCCGAATCAGTCCAGCGGTAGCAAAATCCGGTGCAAAATCAGGATTTAACGAGCCGGGCCGCAAAAAATCCGTCGAGGCCGCCGAGCTTCGGGTCGGCGTGCGGCAGGTGACTCGGCAGGGTCCGGAGAGCGCCCTCGGCGGTGATGATCTCGTCGAGCCCGAAGACCTCGCTGGCATCGATCGGCACGCGGCGAAGCGCAGGCTCTGCGGCCAGCAGCGTGGCGACGGCCTGCTCGCCTTCCTCTGGTTCCAGCGAGCAGGTGCAGTAGACCAGCATCCCGCCGGGCTTGAGCAGCGAGACGGATTTGCGCAGCAGCCGCTGCTGGAGAACGGTCATCGCAGCGACGTCGGAATCCTGGCGCAGCCACGCAACATCCGGGTGCCGACGGATCGTCCCCGTCGAGGTGCAGGGCGCATCGATCAGGATTCCATCGAGGCCATCCGCCGGGCCCGCCCATTCCACGGCGTCAGCGACGACAGTCTCGGCCTGGAGCGACAGCCGGTTGAGGTTCTCACGCAAGCGCGCCACCCGGGCCGGCGAGCGGTCGATCGCCGTGACATGCGCGCCGGCCTGCGCCAGCTGCGCGGTCTTGCCGCCGGGTGCAGCACAGAAATCGGCAATGGATTTGCCTTTGATATCACCGAACAGCCGGACCGGCAGCGCGGCGGCGGCGTCCTGGACCCACCATTGTCCTTCGGTGAAGCCGGGCAGCATCGTCACGGCGCCGTGCAGCACCGTGCGCACCGATCCGGTCGGCAGCACCTCGCCATGCAGCCGGCTCGCCCATTGTGCGGCGTCGGACTTCACGGTGAGATCGAGCGAAGGTTCGTGGCCGAGCGCGAGCGCCATGTCCCGTGCAGTCGCCTCGCCGTAATGCGCGCTCCAGCGCGCCAGCAGCCAGGGCGGCAGGTCCAGCGATTGCGTGGCGACCTCCTCGACCAGCGCCTGGCCTTCGCGCGCGCAGCGGCGCAGCACGGCGTTGACGAGGCCGGCATAGCGCGCAGCGCGCCGGTCGGATTGCACTAGGCGAACCGAGAGATCGACCGCGGCGTGATCGGGCACATCCATCCAGAGGATCTGGGCGGCGCCGATCAGGAGCGCGCTCTGCGCGCGCGGTGCGTCGGAGGGAATGCCTTTGTCGAGCAGGCGCGACAGCACATGGCCGAGCGTGCCGAGGCGGCGAAGGATGGTTGCGACCAGCCGCCGCATCAGCGCGCGGTCTCGGTCGGCGAGGGTCTTCAGTCCGGGATGGGCGCCGGAACCGTCGAGCTGGTCATCGAGCGTGCGGCGCTTGTGCAAGACGCCGTCGACGATGTCGGCAGCGATCCGCCGCGCCGCGAGACCGGGCACTTCGGACGGAGGGGCGAAACGTTGAGATGGCATGCGGACGTAAGGTTCTGAGCGAGCGGCAGTTCCGCCAGTATGGGCGCATGCCTTAAGAACACCAGCTGTGGCATGCGAATATGCCAAATGTAAGAATGGATCTCTGGCGATTTCAGCCCGTCGCGGCCATTTCAGCAATGCGTTATTGGACGTCGCGCCATCCTCGATCCTGCGCTAGGACACCCGGCAATGAGTGACCAGCCTCCCGTTCCCGATCGCAAGTCCTTGCCGCCGGCGGCCCAGCGCGCGCTGGCCGAAGCCGAGGCGCGCCGGCAGGCTGCCGCGGCGCACGCCGAGGCGGCGCCGAAGGAATTGCAAGGGCCGAAGGGACCCGAGCCGACACGCTACGGCGACTGGGAGCGCAAAGGTATCGCCTCGGACTTCTGACGCGTTGGCCTTCTCAGGCACCGGTTGTTTGAGGCTCTCTTGCCGGCCCGCCCGACTCAGCCATAGCGTGCGCGGATGTCGCGCTTCGACCCCAGCCATCCCTATCGGCCTTCGTACAACGGCTCACCGTTCGGCCGCCGCTTCTCCGGACTGGTGCCGTGGATGTTCGTGGTCGGAGTCGTCGTGGCGGTCGTGCTCACCTTCCGGCACGGGACGAACTGGCCGGTTCCCTATCCGGCCGACGAGCGCACGCAGGACGCCGAGATCGTCCTGCAGCAGGCCGGCAATCCCGACAGCCGCCTGCCGATCGACGTCATCCGCACCATCGACGGCGACACCTTTCTTGCGCGCGTGCATCAACGCGACGGGCGCGAGCTCGTCGCGCGGGTTCGCCTGCGCGGCATCGATGCACCCGAGATGAAGGCATCCTGTCAGGACGAGCTGGACAAGGCGGAGGCTGCCACCGCGGCGCTGCGCAATCTGCTCGGCCAGGGCGGCGTCACGATCTACAATCTCGGCTCGGAGAAATACGGGCGCGTTCTGGCCGATGTCGCAACAAAACGGACCGCCAGCGTTTCGGCGGCGATGCTCGCGGGCGGCTACGCGCGCAGCTACAATGGCGGCCACCGCGACGGCTGGTGCGCGCGCGGCTGGCGCTTCTGGCAATAAAAGAGCCCCGTCGAAACGCGGCTCTTTCAATCTCTGTTTTGGTTGCGACGGTCAGCGCGCCACGACCACCGTCGTGCCGACGGAGACGCGGCCGTAGAGATCCGAGATGTCGTCGTTGAGCATGCGGATGCAGCCATAGGAGACGAAGCCGCCGACCGAGCCCGGCACGTTGGTGCCGTGGATGGCATATTCACCGCCAGCTAGTGTCATCGCCGCGACGCCCATCGGGTTGCGCGGCGAACCGCCCGGGATGACGTCGGGAAGCTGCGGCTTGTCGCGCTTCACCTCGGCGGGCGGCGACCAGGCCGGATTGCGGTACTTGCCGTCGATGCGGGTGGTGCCGGCCCACTGCTTGCCGGATTTGCCGACGCCGACCGGATAGCGCACGGCGTGGCCGTCATCGAGAATGAGATAGAGCCGGCGCTCGCTGGTTTTGACCACGATCGTGCCGGGCGAATAGTTGGCGACGTGCGTACCCACCATCTCCGGCCGCGCCTCGGCTGCCGTCGACATCAAGACCCCAGCCGCGACGGTGGCGGCCAGCGCCAGTGCAATCTTCATCGACATCAATATTCCCCTTGCCCCGAACGGATCGTCCAAATTCACGCAAAACCGGCAATTGCCCGCTCGCCCAGACATTCTTAACCGCGCCTGTTAACCGGATGGTTTCCACGCGCGGCCGCCAAGGGCGGACCAGCAGGGGGAACAAAGGAAATGTTCGAAATAAAGTAAATGACTTGAAAACAACACTCGGGGGGAAAGATGCGGGTATGGGCGCGTGCGCCCTGACAAGTGTGTGAGGGTGTGTGAACGGAGGTTGTTTCAGGCGACGTTGGCGCGAAAGGCGGTCTCGTGTCCCGGACGCGGCGCGGCACGCAGTGCTGCGACGCAGAGCCGGGACCCAGCTCTTTCTTCTGCGTAGATGGATGGACCCCGGCTCTGCAGCGCACCGCTGAAGTGGCGCTGCGCTGCGTCCGGGGCACGAGAATGCTCTTACGCCAACTTCTTGTTCTGCCGGTTCTTCACGAGATCGTCGACTACGGCGGGATCGGCGAGGGTCGAGGTGTCGCCGAGGCTGCCCGGCTCATCCTCGGCGATCTTGCGCAGGATGCGGCGCATGATCTTGCCGGAGCGGGTCTTGGGCAGGCCCGGCGAGAACTGGATCTGGTCGGGCGCGGCGATCGGACCGATCTCCTTGCGCACCCAGGTGACGAGCTCTTTCCGCAGTTCGTCGCTCGGCTCGACGCCCGCCATCAGGGTGACATAGGCGTAGATGCCCTGGCCCTTGATGTCGTGCGGGTAACCGACCACGGCGGCCTCCGACACCTTCTCATGCGCGACCAGCGCGCTCTCGACTTCCGCGGTGCCCATGCGATGGCCGGAGACGTTGATGACGTCGTCGACGCGGCCGGTGATCCAGTAGTAGCCGTCGGCGTCGCGCCGGCAGCCGTCGCCGGTGAAGTATTTGCCCTTGTAGGTCGAGAAATAGGTCTGCTCGAAACGGGCGTGATCGCCATAGACCGTGCGCATCTGGCCCGGCCATGAACGGGTCAGGCAGAGATTGCCTGATGTCTCACCCTCCAGCACCTTGCCGTCGGCATCGACGATTTCAGGCACCACGCCGAAGAACGGCTGCGTCGCCGAGCCCGGCTTCAGCTTGGTCGCGCCCGGCAGCGGCGTGATCAGAATGCCGCCGGTCTCGGTCTGCCACCAGGTGTCGACGATCGGGCAGCGATCGTCGCCCACGACGCGGTAATACCACTCCCAGGCTTCCGGATTGATGGGCTCGCCGACCGAGCCAAGCAGGCGCAAGCTCGCGCGCGAGGTCTTCTTCACGGGCTCGTCGCCCGACTGCATCAGGGCACGGATCGCGGTCGGCGCGGTGTAGAAGATGTTGACCTTGTGCTTGTCGATGACGTTCCAGAATCGCGAATTATCGGGGTAATTCGGCACGCCTTCGAACATCAGCGTGGTCGCGCCGTTGGCGAGCGGCCCGTAGAGAATGTAGCTGTGGCCGGTGACCCAGCCGACGTCGGCAGTGCACCAGTAGATGTCGCCGTCGTGATAGTCGAAGACGTATTGATGCGTCATCGACGCAAACACGAGATAGCCGGCCGACGTGTGCAGCACGCCCTTGGGCTGACCGGTCGAGCCCGAGGTGTAGAGGATGAACAGCGGGTCCTCGGCGTGCATGTGCTCGGCCCGGCATTCGGTCGTCACCATCGCAGCCGCCTCGTGGTACCAGAGGTCGCGCGTCGGGTTCATGTCGATCTTGCCGCCGGTGCGCTTGACCACGACGACCCAGTCGACACCGTCGGCCTTGGCGAGCGCCGCGTCGACATTGGCTTTCAGCGGCACCTTCTTGCCGCCGCGCAGGCCCTCGTCCGCGGTGATGATAACCTTGGATTGGCAGTCGTTGATGCGCTGCGCGAGCGAGTCCGGCGAGAAGCCCGCGAACACCACGGAGTGAACAGCGCCGATCCGCGCGCAGGCCAGCATGGCATAGGCCGCTTCCGGGATCATCGGCAGGTAGATGGTGACGCGGTCGCCTTTCTTGACGTTGCGGGTGCGCAGGATGTTGGCCATCCGGCAGACCTCGTCGTGCAGCTCCTTGTAGGTGATGTGCCTCGACTGCGAGGGATCGTCGCCTTCCCAGATGATCGCGGTCTGGTTGGCGCGTTTGGCGAGATGCCGGTCGATGCAATTATGGGCGACGTTGAGGATGCCGTCCTCGAACCATTTGATCGAGATGTTGCCGGGCGCGAAGGAAACGTTCTCGATTCTAGTGGGTGTGTGCATCCAGTCGATGCGCTTGGCCTGCTCGGCCCAGAAGGCGTTCGGGTCCGCGATCGAGCGGGCGTACATGTCCTTGTACTTGGCCTGATCGACCCAGGCGTGCTTGGCCAATTCCGCGGGGACGTCGTAAATCTTCTCGGACATGTTTCCTTTCCCTCCACATACGGCAAGCCAACGCTGGCGAGGCGCAAGCCGACTTGATCGTTGAACCGATTATGCGTCGGGCTAACCGGGCCCGACAAGGAGCACAAGCTGGACCTTTGGTCAGCGGCCGGCCATGAGGAGAATCAAGCCGCAAAAGACCGGCTGTCGCACATGTGAAACAGGCTGGGCAGAGGTTTTCGGCTCTTTACCCAGATCTCCGGAATAGGCCTGCGCAGGGCGCCCATGCGTCGCAGGCGGTATTTAGAAACCTCTTTTCACTGATTCGGGACTCGCAATGCGGTTCGGAACACCCTAAGTGGCTAACCCGTGTCCCAAGAGACCTTCCAAGCGACCCTTGGAACAAAAATCAGAACAGCGACATTGACCGGCAACAGGCAGGGCTAAGGTTTAAGACTATGATGGATCAGCGGAATCTCGGGACGATGCGGCCCGCTTCGGCCGATCCTGCTGCCATTGCGCTGGCCAAAGCCCTCGGACAATGGCCGAAGGTGGCCGGTTCCACACGTCCCAGCCCCAAAAAAATGTTCGACTCGGCGCCCGCGGCGACGGTCGAGGCGCTGGCCAAGGAGCTGGGCCTGCGGCTCGGCGCCCAGAACGAGCTGACCATTCGCCGCATCCGCCGCGGCAAGGGCTATTCCTTCGTCCGCCCCAACGGCGCCCACATCCGCGACGCCCGCACTATCCGCCGGCTCCACGCCATGGCGGTGCCGCCGGCCTATCGCGAGGTGCGCTACTCGGCCGATCCGAGCACACATCTTCAGGCGGTGGGTCGCGATGCCGCGGGCCGGCTGCAGTATCGCTATCACGCCGACTGGGAGAAGGTGCGCGAGCACCGCAAGGCGCATCGCCTGGAGAAGCTCGTCGGCGCGCTGCCCAAAATCCGGCGCAAGGTCTCGGCGTTCCTGTCTGGCGACGAGCCGACGCGGGAATTCGCGCTGTCGGCGGTGATCGAGCTGATTGCGCGTACCGCGATCCGTCCCGGCAATGAATCCTACGCCCGCCTCAACGGCACCCGCGGCGCCACCACGATGCTGAAGTCGAACGTCACGCTCGAGGACGATTGCTTCGTGCTGACCTTCAAGGCGAAGGGCGGCAAGGCCGTGCGCAAGGAGTGCGACGCGGCCAAGCTGGTGCGCGCCATCGGCGTCCTCAACGGTGTTCCCGGCAAGCGCATGTTCCAGTATCGCGATGCTTACGGCATCGTGCGCGCGGTCAGCACCACGCAGGTGAACGAATTCCTGCGCGAGATCGCCGGCATCAAGATTTCGCTGAAGGACTTTCGCACGCTGATGGCCTCTGCCGTAGTCGTCGAGTCGCTGTCGCGAATCACGCCGGCGACCAGCCAGCGCGGCCGCAAGAAGCAGGTGCTCGACGCGATCCGCGCCGCCGCCGACAAGCTCTCCAACACGCCGGCGATCTGCCGCAAGAGCTATGTCCACGACACCATCGTCACCGCCTTCGAGGACGGCATCCTGGAGCGATTCGCCGCGACCATGAAGGGGCAGCGCTCGCAGGCCCGGCGTGAGCAGCTTCTGCAACAGGTCGTCGCGACCGCGGCGGTTTAATCCGCCGCAGCGCTACACATTGTCCGAAACACCGTTGTCGGGGCCGGGATCGCGGCCCGCAGCTGCGCTTGTGAGTCGGTCCAGATAATGCGCCCACCCTCTCGCATGCGCGGCCACCTGCTCCTCGTTCGGCAGCCCGCTATGTGTCATGCGCAGCAATGTTCCGCCGTCGCGTTCGATCAGGTCGATCTCGACCAGGCTCGAGCCGGGCGGCACTTCCTGACCGCCCTCCCAGCCGAACGTGTAGGCCAGACGGTGCACCGGCACGACCTCGCGGAAGGCGCCGCGGGCGACCACGCCGCGCGGGCCGATACCGCTAAGCAGATAGAGCCCACCGGGATGCGGCTCGGTGGTCGCATCCGAGCCCATCCAGCTCAGGATTTTCGAGGGGTCGGTCAAATAGGCGAAGACGGTAGCGCGCGGGGCTGCGATCTGGGTCTCGCGTCGCAATACGAACGGCTCGGTCATCGGCGATGATCCCCTAGGCTGATTTTGGGACATGGCGCCGCCACAGCGCCCCGTCAAGGATTACCCGTGACAAAGGCGGCCGGTCTTCGCCATCATCAGCCGATGCAGCTCTCCCCGACCCTCGCCTGGCTTGTTGACGCGGCCTCCGACAGTACCGGGGCCGATCGCCTGCTCGCGGAACTCGGTGCCCATCTGATCGCCGACGGCCTGCCGCTCGCGGCCGGTGCCCTGACTCTGGAGGTGCCGCATCCGCTGATCGCGAAGCGAACCTGGTTATGGCGTGCGGAGAACGGCCGGGTGATCGAAGCGCTTGGCTTTGCACCGGGCGGATTGGCGCCCGATCCGCCCAACGATGCTGGTCGCCGCTGGTTGCGCGACATCGCAAGCGGCGAGGTCCACGAAGAGATCGTCGGACGGCAAGATGGGCCGTTGCTGGGCTGGATCGGGCCGCGACAGTTCACGGCAGACGAGATCGAGCAATTGCGCCGGGCCGCGCGCTTTGCCGCGACGCCCCTTGCCGTGCTTGCCGCGCGCGCCACGTTGCGGGCGACGCTGGATGCCTATCTCGGCAAGCGCAGTGCAGAGCGGGTGCTGGCGGCGCCGTTGCGACGCGATCTCGGCGAGACCATTCAGGCCGCACTGCTTTACGCAGACTTGCGCAATTTCACGATCCTCTCTGAAACCACGCCGCCCGCCGATGTCATCGCGGCGCTCGACGCCTGGTTCGATCGCATCGCCGGTGCCGTGCATGCCTTCGGCGGCGAGGTGCTGAAGTTCATCGGTGATGGCGTGCTGGCGATTTTTCCGGTGATCGACGCCGCGCCGCGTCACGCCTGCGATTCAGCTCTCCGTGCGGCAGGTGCGGCGAGGGCCGGCATGGCTCATCTCAATGAGGAGCGCCGCGCACGCGGCCTGCCGCCGCTGTCGTTCGGTGCCGCGCTTCATCTCGGCGAAATGCTCTGGGGCAATATCGGCGCCGCCAACCGGCTGGACTTCACCGCGATCGGTCCCGCCGTCAACCTCGCGAGCCGGCTCGAAGGATTGTGCAAGCCGCTCGGCCGGACCGTGCTGGTGTCGGGTGCGCTTGCCGCCGAGACGGACGCGCAACTGGTACCGCTCGGAACGCGTGCGCTGCGTGGGATCGCTTCGCCGTGTGAGGTGTTCGCGCTGCCGGAGGCGTGAACGACAGAGGAGACTATAGTCCGCCCATCTTGCAAACCAGCTTCCATTCCTCGGCCGTCACCGGCTGCACCGACAGACGCGAATATTTCACCAGCGCCATGTCGGCGAGTTTTTTCTCGGCCTTGATCGCGGCCATCGTCACCGGTGTCTTCAAGGGCTTGTCGGCCCTGATGTCGACGCAGACGAACTTTTCGGTCTTGTCGGTCGGATCCGGATAGGCCTCCTTGATGACTTCCGCGATGCCGACGATCTCCTTGCCCTCGTTGGAATGATAGAAGAACGCCTTGTCGCCCCTCTTCATCGCGACGAGGTTCTGGCGCGCGGTGTAATTGCGCACGCCGGTCCAGGCCTCGCCCTTGGCGCCCTTCGCGACCTGCTGCTCCCAGGACCACGCCGACGGTTCGGATTTCACCAGCCAGTACGCCATGTTCATTCCTCTGCCTTGAACGGCCGTGTCAGCAGCCCCGAGATCGCGGCGTCGATCGTGCTCCTGCCGCTCAGGATCGCTGCGACCGCCTCTGATACTGGCATCTCGACGTTTTGCGAAGCCCCGAGTTCGATCAGCACCGGCGCGGTGAACTCGCCCTCGGCAAGCTTGCCGGCGGGCGGCTGCTCACCGCGTCCGAGCGCGAGGCCGAGCGCGAAATTGCGCGATTGTGGGCTCGAGCAAGTCAGGATCAGATCGCCGAGGCCGGACAGGCCGGTGAGCGTCTCGCTGCGGGCGCCGAGTGCGCGGCCGAGCCGCGCCAGTTCGCTGAAGCCGCGCGTGGTCAAGGCGGCGAGCGCGGAGGCGCCGAGGTTGCGGCCAACCACGATGCCGGCGGCGATCGCGAGCACGTTCTTGGCAGCGCCGCCGATCTCGACGCCGCGGACATCCGTGGTGTGATAGGGCCGGAAAGTCGCCGAGCCCAGCGCCTGCACTAGCGCGCCCGCCAAGGCCTCATCCTTCGCCGCCAGCGTCACCGCCGTCGGCAGGCCGCGCGCGACATCGTCGGCAAAGCTCGGACCCGACAGGATTGCGGGCAGCGCATGGGGTGCGGCTTCCGCGATCACATCGGTCATGAACTTGTGGGTGCCGTGCTCGATGCCCTTGGCGCAGGCGATCACCGGCACAGGCGTCGAGACGTGCGAGGCCACCATGTTGACCGCGCCGCGCAGATGCTGCGCCGGCGTCGCGATCAGCAGCATGTCGGCACGCGCGGCGAGCGACAGCTCGCTCGTCACCATGATCTCCGGCGCGAGCCGCACGCCGGGCAGCCGCGGATTGTCACGGGTAGATGCGATCCGCGCTGCATGTTCGGCGTTGCGCGCCCACAGCGTCACGTTCCGTCCGGCGCGTGCGGCCACCGTCGCCAGCGCCGTACCCCAGGCACCCGCGCCGATCACCGCGACGGACCGGAACGCAGTCATGGCGCGCTCCCTGCACTCCCTCTCCCCGCTCTTGCGGGGAGAGGGTTGGGGTGAGGGGCCTTTATCCACAAAGACGGCGAGAGCTGGACTCGCGGAGGGTCCCCCTCACCCGGATTGCATCTACAATGCAATCCGACCTCTCCCCGCAAGCGGGGCGAGGTGAAGCGGAGCTCGTGGCGACACCACAGCATTCAGTATCCCGCCCGCGTCTTGCCGTAGCCTGCCGGCGCGGTCGCATTGGCGTCGAGCAGCCAGCGCGCGCGCGGCTGCGCCTCCATCGTATCGGTGATGCCGAGCGCGAGGCGTTCGGCGCCGGCCCAGGCGATCATCGCGCCATTATCGGTGCAGAGTGCGGGCGGCGGTATGATCAGCTGCGTCTGCGCTTCCCTGGCGACGTCGAACAGCGCACCGCGGATTGCCTGATTGGCGGCGACCCCGCCGGCCGCGACCAGCGCATGCGGCGCGCCGAATTGCTCCCGGAAAAGTCTGAGACCGACCCGCAGCCGGTCGGCCGTGGAATCCAGCACCGCGGCCTGAAAGCTCGCGCAGAGATCGTTGACGTCCTGCGGCGCGATCTCAACCAGCCGGTTCGCTTCGGTGCGGACTGCCGTCTTCAATCCCGACAGGGAGAAGTTGGCATCGGGACGTCCCTGCATCGGCCGTGGGAAGGCGAAGCGCGCCGCATCGCCGTTCGCGGCCGCGCGTTCGACCTGCGGGCCGCCTGGATAGGGCAGGCCCAGCATCTTCGCGACCTTGTCGAAGGCCTCGCCGATCGCGTCATCGACGGTGGTGCCGAGCCGCACATATTGGCCGACGCCGGTGACCGCGACAATCTGGGTGTGGCCGCCGGAGGCGAGGAACAGGCAGTAAGGAAATTCTACGCCATCGGTCAGACGTGGCGTCAGCGCATGCGCCTCGAGATGATTGACCGCGACCAGCGGCGTGTCGTGCACCATCGCGATCGCCTTTGCGGTGGTCAGCCCGACGATGACGCCGCCGATCAAGCCCGGGCCCGCAGCGGCCGCGACGCCGTCGAGCTGGGCATAGTCGATGCCGGCCTCGTGCATGGCACGGTCGATGATGCCGTCGAGCACGTCGACATGGGCGCGCGCCGCGATCTCCGGCACCACGCCGCCGAAGCGGGCATGCTCCTCGACCTGCGACCGCACGATATTGGACAGGATCCTGCCGCTGCCGTCAGGCGCGCGCTCGATCACGGCCGCCGCGGTCTCGTCGCAGGTGGTCTCGATGCCCAGTACCAGCATTGGCGAATTGTTATCCAATTTGCGCCCTTGCGCTCATCCGTAAAGCAGAGTTCTGGTACGTCCGGTAGCATTCCGGGGTTGGCTTGCGCAATCGTCACGCGCCGTCCTCCCTCGCGAATGCGTCGCCGCCACGTGGTCCGGGAACACAAGCGATGTCCATTCTTGTCACACGGCCGCATCCCGACAATGAGGCGACGGCGGAAAATTTGCGCGCGCGGGGACATGTGGTGTTGCTTGCGCCGGTGCTCAAGTTCGAGCCGGTCGCTTTCCATGACGAGAGTGAGACGGGCTATAGCGCCATCATCGTGACATCGGCCAATGCGATCCGCGCCGTCGTGCCGCAATTGCGGGACCTCGGCCTCTTGGAGCTGCCGCTGTTCGCGGTCGGCGAGCACACGGCTGCCGTGGCACGCGAAGTCGGCTTCGCGGACGTGATCGTCGCCGGCGGCGATGCCGCTTCCTTGCGCGACAAGGTGATGCAGAGCGCGCGCGCCAAGGTGCTGAAGAGAAAGAGTACGCTGCTTTATCTTGCGGGCGCCGATCTGTCGCGGGATCTCGGCGGCGAGCTCGGCGCGGAAGGCTTTAGCGTGGTCACTCAGACGACCTACCGTATGGTGCCGGTCAAGCTTCTGCCGCGCGACGTCTGCGACGGCTTTGCCGCGCATGGCATCGCGGCGGTGCTACACTACTCCCGGCGCAGTGCGCGGGCCTTCCTGGACGCGGCCCGGGACGAAGGCGTCGAAATCTCGGCGCTGGCGATCCCGCAATGCTGCCTGTCCGAGACGATCGCCAGCGTGCTGCGTGATGCCGGGGCATCGCAGGTCCTGGTGGCCGCGACCCCGGACGAAAATGCCCTGTTTGACGCCTTGGAGCGTGCGTTGCGGACCCGTTTGGCGTAAGAGGACGGGCCGAATCCGAGGCAATCGGGCTCGTCTCTGGTAGGAAAGTGTGAGGAACCGTCACGATGGCCGACGACAAGCCTGAAGACGCAGGATTGGCCCCCGAGTCCGGCCGTGCCAAGCGCACCCCGCCCACCATCGATCTCGAGGCGACCGAAGTCTCCACCCAGCCGCAGGATGTGGCGGGTGAACCGGAGGCGCAGCCTTCGGCCGAGCGGGCAAACGCTGAGCAGGCCGGTGCTGAAGACGCCAAGGTCGAGACGGCCAAAGTCGAGGCAACCAAGGCCGAGCCGGAGCATGGCGAGGCGCAGGCCGCCGCTGCATCGGGCGCCATTTCTCCCTGGGTCATCGCGCCATTTTCCGGCGCCGCCGCAGCCGCGGTCGTGATCGCGGTCGGCTGGGCGTTGGGTTGGCCCGCGGTGCAGGCGCCGCCGGCCGCCCCGCAAGTGACGAGTGCCACGGTCGATGCGCTGAGCGGACGTGTCGCCGCAGTCGAAGCCAAGACGGGCAAGCCCGCCGCCGATCCGGCCGTCGTCGCGCGGCTCGATGCGCTGGACAAATCCGTCGGCACCCTGCGCGGCGACATCGCCAATTTGCGCGCGCAATCCGACAAGACCGCGAGCGCATTGAACGACGCGAAATCCGCGTCGGGCGACGCGGCGGCCTCGTCCGGCCTCGCCGCCCTTGACGACCGCATCTCCCGGCTCGAGCGCGCCAGCACCACCGCGCGCGCGGAGCTCGCACAGCAGGGCGAAAAGATCGCCGATGCCAAGGTGATGGACGACAAGTCGTTGCGCTACGTGGTCGCCGCCACCCTGCTCGACGTTGCCGTTCGCCACAATGATCCCTATGAGGCGCAGCTCACTGCTGCGCGGTCGCTCGCGACCAAGCCCGAACTGCTGAAGCCGCTTGATGCGTTTGCCGCGTCAGGGATTCCGACGCCGGTCGCTCTGACCCGCGAGCTCCTCAACATCGTGCCGAAATTGTCGCCGCCGCCGGAGGCGCCGAGCAGCAGTGCCGGCATCGTCGAGCGCCTTCAGGCGGGAGCGTCAAAGCTCGTCCGCATCGAGCGCACCGACGGCGTCGGCAATGACCGCGGCGCCATCGTCGCGCGGGTCACGGCCGCGGCGCTGCGCAACGATTTCGTCGAGGCGCGCCGCGAGCTGAAGACGCTGCCCGAGACCGATCGCGTGCCGGCACAAGCCTGGCTCGAGAAGGCCGACGCGCGCGATGCCGCGCTCGCGGCGTCCCGCAAATTCGCCGACGACGCTCTCGCTGGTCTCGCCAAGCCTGGTCAATAGGCCTGGTCAATAAGATTCGCGCAACGATCCGCGCGTATAGGGATAGCCATGCTTCGCATCGTTCTCTTCCTTGTTCTGATTGCGCTCGCAGGCGCCGGCGCGGCCTGGGTTGCCGATCAGCCCGGCGATGTCGTGCTGACCTGGGGCGGTTTCCGGGCTTCACCGAGCATTCCGGTGTTCGTGCTCTGCCTCGGCATATTCGCAGTCCTGATCGTCTTGCTCTGGAGCCTCCTGACCGTGATCTGGCGCGCACCGGGGCGGATGCGCCGCCGCCGGCATGAAAAGCGTCATGCCCGCGGCCGCCACGCCATCACCCACGGCCTGCTCGCGATCGGTCATGGCGATACTGCGCTGGCCCGCCGTCACGCCGAAGCGGCGCGACGACACGCGCCGAACGATCCGCTTGCGCTTCTCCTGCACGCGCAATCGGCTCAGCTCGACGGCAATCGCGACGCGGCGCAGCGCGCCTTCCGCGCCATGGCCGAGCGCGAGGATACCCGGCTGCTCGGCCTGCGCGGCCTGTTCATCGAGGCGCAACGCGCCGACGATGCGGTCGGCGCCGTGATGATCGCGGAGGAAGCGATCAAGCTGTCGCCGTCCTCGACCTGGGCCTCGCATGCGGTGCTCGGCTTTCGCTGTGCGCGCGGCGACTGGAGCGGCGCGCTTGCGATCCTGGATTCGAACCTGTCCGCGGGCCTGATCGACAAGCTGGGCTACCGCCGGCAGCGCGGCGTGCTGCTGACGGCGCGCGCGCTGGAATTGGAGACGATGGATCGCGACGTCGCGCGCGAGAGCGTCATGGAAGCCGTCAAGCTTGCGCCGACCCTGGTGCCGGCGGCGGTGCTCGCCGCGAAATTCGAGAGCGAGGCGCATCAGGTGCGCCGCGCCATGAAGCTGGTCGAGGCTGCCTGGCTTGCCAATCCGCATCCTGATCTTGCCGACGCCTATGCGCATGTCAAACTCGGCGATGCCGCGCGGCAGCGCCTGCAGCGGATCGAGACGCTCGCGGCGAAAACGCCGGCGGACAAGGCCGGCCATGTCGAGGGCCAGCTTGCGATCGCGCGCGCCGCGATCGATGCGTCCGAGTTCGCCCGTGCGCGCAAGGTGCTGGCGCCCTACGTCAACGATCCGACCCAGCGCGTCGCGCTGCTGATGGCCGAGCTCGAGCGCACCGAGCATGGCGACGGCGGCCGTGCCCGCGCCTGGACCTTGCGCGCGGTGCGCGCCTGTCACGACCCGGCCTGGACCGCGGACGGCTATGTCAGCGAACGCTGGCGTCCGGTCTCCCCGGTCACCGGCCGGCTCGACGCCTTCCAGTGGCAGACGCCGGTGGCGAGCCTGCCTTCGGACAAGAGCACGACGATCGAGTCCTCCGCCTTCGAGGAAGCCATGCTCGCGGCCCCCCCGCCGAAGCGGGTAACCGTAGCCAACGATGCGCCGGCGGAACCGGCCGTGATCGCGCCGATCGCAACCCCAGCCCCCGCTCCGGCCGCGCAGGACAACGCGCCCCCGGCGGCCGAGGAAGAACCGGTGGTGACACCTGCTGAGCCGGTCGAGCCGGTCCCTGAGGCCGCCGAATCATCGCCACTGGCGGCAACCCCGGTGTTCCGGGCCCGTGCCGACCTCGGCAAGCCCATACAGGCGCCGATCCAGGCCATCATCCCGATCGTTCGGGCGCCGGATGATCCCGGCATCGATGACGACGGTCCGAGCGATGAATTTACGGAACAAATCGGCACACCCAAGGCCCAGGCCGGCGGCTGGCGCGGATTCTGGTCGCGCTGGGGCGCGTGAGCCGCATTCGCCTGCCGCTTGTCCTTGCCAATCCGGGCCATGCCCGATATCAGGAGCGCGTATCGGGGCCGGCATCGCCCGGGCCCGGCAGGGTTCGCCGCAATAGCTCAGCTGGTAGAGCACGTCATTCGTAATGACGGGGTCGGGGGTTCGAGTCCCTCTTGCGGCACCAGCACTCAGATTTCATCCGATCGTCACAAGCCCAGGTTTTGCCCACTGAGGCCCGCGCGCCCGTGATCGCGCTCGATGCTTGTGTCACTGCGGTGCGCTGCTGAAATAGGAGACGGCAGCCGGCGTGATTTTCATCACATAACCTCCCGCGGCCCTCCCGTAGTGTCCTGGTCACGCAAACACGGGGAATTTTCACATGCGCAAGATCATTCTGGTTGCCGCCATGGTTCTGGTCTCTGCATCTGCCGAGGCAGGCGGCGCACGCAGCCTCTCGCTGGCCGCGGCCAATGAGCAGGCCCCGGCTGCACAAGCGGCCGCGCCGACGACCGCAACGACCGAGGTGAGCGAAGTCGCGCCAGTGTCCGACGCTCCGAAATATGTCGATCGCCCGCCGGCGGTTTCGGCCACGGCACCGGCCGCGGCGAACACGACGACGTTGGCGCCTGCCGGGTCCCAGCCTGCGCCCAAGTCCACCGCGAAAGCCGACAAGCCCAGGCACACGCGGACGTGGACCGAAGGCCGCATCATCAGCGAGCTGCACCGCCACGGCGTCTACTGGTAAGCGGCGGCGTGACACTCCCAAAATGGAAATGGCCGGGCTGAGCCCGGCCATCATGCTCGTCGAAACCTGACGCGCTCAGCGCTGCGAAACCGTCTGCACCACGCTCGAGACCGGGCGCGCGTTGGTCGCGCTGGACGCAGGCACCTTCAACTCCCTGAGCACCGCTTCGTCATACTCGGGCAGCGAATCGAATGTCGTCTTCGCCTTGATCTGCACGACCTTGTAGCCACCGGCCTTGAGCCGCGCGAGCAGCGTCGGCAGCGCTTCGCCGGTGCGCTTCTGGAAGTCATGCATCAGGATGATGCCCTTGCCGAGCTTGTCGAGCTTGGTCATCACGTTGCTGATGATCTTGTCCGGCGTGCTCTCCTTGCGGAAATCGAAGGAGTCGACGTCGGTCGAGAAGATTCCGAGGTTGCGGCTGCCGAGATAGCCCACGAGCGCCGGATTCTGCTGAAGCTGCGGGAAGCGGAAGAACGGCGACGGATTGGTGCCGAGCGCCCATTTCACCGCACTGAATCCCTTTTCGATTTCGTCCTTGGCTTCCTGCTCCGTCATCTTCTTGCCGTTGAGATTGACGTGCGACCAGGTGTGCGCGCCCACCGTGTGGCCTTGGGCCAGAACCTGACGCAGGATCTCCGGATGCCAGGTGGCGTGCTTGCCGACCGAGAAGAACAGGCCCTTAGTGCATTCATCGGCCAATGCCTTCAGCACGGCGGGCGTGTTGTGCGGCCACGGACCGTCGTCGAAGGTCAGCACGACCTCCTTGTCGGCAAGGAAATCAAACTGCTTGAACTGCTCGAAGCCAAAGCCCGGGCCGCCCGTCGTGTCGATTTCGACCACGCGCGAGACGCCCAATGCATTCGGATTGGTGCAGGTCGTCGTCTGCTGAACCGGTGCCACCGCCGGTGCGGGCGCTGGCGCGGACCCGGCGGCAGGAGCGGCGGGTTTGCCCGCGAGCGCCGCAGTGGTCTCGACGTCGTCCTTGGCGGCAAGCTTGGCCGGCGCCGGCAGAGGATCGGCCGCACGGGCGGCTGTTGTCTTGGGAGCGCCCTGGTCGGCGCGCGAGGAATAAAAATACCAACCTCCGGCGATCACGACCGCCGCAAGGACACTGGCCAGCATCAGGCCCAACGCATTACGCATCGCTACTCTTTCCAAATACGCAACCAAACCAGCGGAATTGCCCGCGCGCCTGGCCATTAATGCGAAGGAACAGTTAACGTGACACCAACACGACAGCGGTTGCGGTGGAATTTCAGATGAATGCGCCAAAGTGACCGATGTCACGGAGAATGGGCCGCCCGTGACGGTGATCACAGTGGAAAGGATTTTGGAGGAGCATGGTCATTCCCATCAACAACGGGCCCGCTTCCCGCGGTGCCAATGGGAGCTTCGAATGACCACCTCTGCGAACACGAGGTCCTTGACCGCCAAGATCCGCGACACCGGCCTGGCTCTGGGCTTTGCCGTCATCGTCTCGATCATCTCGACCACCTCGGGCTTCGCCTTCTCGGCCGAAGCGCAGCAGATGTGCACCGGCGACGCCTTCCGCCTGTGCTCGTCGGAAATCCCGAACATTCCGAAGATCACCGCATGCATGACGAAGCATCGCTCCGATCTGAGCGCCGGCTGCCGCGCGGTGATGGACAAGGACCTCGCCAAGGGCGCCTCACGCAAGGTCGCTGACGCTCAGGACGGTCAATAACAGCGCAACGATAGCGTCGTTGCGTCGGTTAGCTTCCCTCGCGATGTGCCCCGGCGTCAAGCCGAGGCCACGCGGCAATCAGCCTGCAAAGTCAGCCTGCCAATAAAGCCGTTGCGGCTCCTGCATCACCGCTCTAGCTTCGCCCGCACATCTTTCCGGGCACAAGGTATTACGCGATGAGCCGATTTCTTTTCATTCTTCCTTTGATCCTGTGCGCATCCGGCGCTTCAGCGCAGCAGCAGCCCGGCCACGATGCCTGCGCGCGCGACGTCACGCGTCATTGCCGCGCCGTGATGAATAGTGGCGATAGCGCCGTGCTCGCCTGCCTGAAGCAGAACCGCGCCAAGCTGAGCAAGGCCTGCGACAAGGTGCTGACGGAGCACGGGCAGTAAAGGCCTACGTACTGCTGCCCGCCGCGGTCGCGACCACCGGCAGCACCTCGGCGTTGGCGCGATCCGGCGTCTCTTCCTTCCAGCGCACCGAGCCGAACGGCCGTTCCAGCATGCGGCGGATCCGCACCGGATCGGGGCCGATGTGGAAATCGATCGCCTGCTGATGCAGCGCGCGTTCGGACTGGGTCGAACGGTTGCGCTGGCGTAAGTAATCGAACCAGGTCGGGCAGTGATAGCGCTCGGTCCACAATTCGGGATCGGCGATGTCCCGCGCGATCGACCAGCCATAGGCGCCGTTGCGCTGCCGGGAGAGCTGCACGTCCTGCATCACATTGTGGAAGGCGCGCGCGTTCGCTTGGGAGACGCGATATTCGATCTCCACCACCAGCGGTCCGCTGCGCCCGGTCAGTGACAGCTTGACTTCGGGATCGGCCAGCACCGCGGCGTCCTCGTTGCGAGCGCCGACCCGTGGCATCGCAAGCCAGATTCCCAGCAGCGGCGAGACCAGCATCAGACCGGCGGCCACCAGCAGCGCGACCTCGACGCCGGCATAGTCGGTGAGATGGCCCCAGCCCCAGGCGCCGATCGCGATGCCGCCGGAGATCGAGGCCTGGAACGCGGCGAGGGATCGCCCCGCGACCCAGCGCGGCGCCGAAAGCTGCACACCGATATTGAACAGTGCGACGGAGGCCATCCAGACCGCGCCGGCCAGCACCAGCGCAGCCGCAGTCAGCACCGGCTCGCTGGAGAGCGCGAGCGCCGCCATCGCAAACGCCATCGTGATCGTGCAGGCGCGGATCGCGGACTCGCCGCTCATGCGCTTGCGCAATTCGTGGATGTTGAGCGCGCCGACGACGGCGCCCATGCCGAAAGCGCCGAGCATGATGCCGTAGGTCTGCGCGCCGCCATGCAGGAGGTCGCGCGCGACCAGCGGCATCAATGCCATCACGGCACCGCCGCACAGGCCCATCACCAGCGTACGCAACAGCACGATCTTGATCGGCGGCGAGTTGGTGATGTAGCGGAAGCCCGAGACCATCGCGCGGTTGAGCCTTTCCCGTGGCAGGCGCGAGGGCTCGGTCGTCCGCTGCCAGAGCAGCAGCACCACCAGCAGCGGTAGATAGAGGATCGCGTTGCAGGCAAAGGCGGCCACCGCCCCGAGCGCGGCGACGATGACGCCGCCCACTGCGGGACCGAAGCTGCGTGCGATATTGTAGCTGATGCCGTTGAGCGCGACGGCCGATGGCAGGGCTTCGGGCGGCACCTGCTCGCTCACTGAGGACTGCCAGGCCGGTCCGAACAGCGCATTGCCGCTGCCGACGACGAAGCAGAAGGCCAGCAGCGTCTCCGGGGTGATAAGCTTGAGCCCTGCCAGGATGGTGAGGGCGGACGCGCCGATCAGCGCGATCATGAGCGAGACCAGCGTCACGATGCGCCGGTCATACATGTCGGCGATGGCGCCGGCCGGCATCGAGATCAGCATGATCGGCAGCATCAGGGCGGTCTGCACCAGCGCCACCTTGTCGGCGGAGGCCGCCATCTGCGTCATCGCCCAGGCCGCGCCCACGCCCTGGATCAGGAGGCCAAGATTGGAAAGCAGGCTCGCGAGCCAGATACGCCGGAACACGGTATACCGCAGCGGCGCCGCAATGCCGTCGGTGGAGCGTCTCTGGCGGTTGGTCTGCTCGGTCATATCCTCTTACAACTCGTCTGGCAGAAATGACTTCAATGATTTCGGCATCTCCAGTGATGCCTGCGAAAGTCCTTCGCTGTCCAGTGGTTAGGCCGCTATAAGCGGTGCAAAGACATGGTTCTGACGGGGAGGAACAGATGAAGCTGTCACGACGGACGATCCTGCAGGGTGCGGGTGGCCTGGCTTTCGCGGTTGCGAGCTTCCGCGGCGATGCGCTGGCGCAAGCGCCGTCCGCGGCCCGGAGTCCAGACAACAACCCTGAGGTGCCGCCGATCCTGTTCGTCCATGGCAATGGCGACTACGACGCACTTTGGATGACGACGCTGTGGCGGATGGAATCCAACGGCATCGCGCGTGACCGCATGATGGCGATCAATTTCACCAATCCCAGCGCGCGCAGCGACGATACGGTCGAGCAGGCCAACCGCTCCTCGACCGAGGATCAGCGCCGCGAGCTTGCCGCCGCCATCGCCGAGCTGAAGCGCCGCACCGGCGCGTCGCGCGTCGCGCTGGTCGGCAATTCGCGCGGTGGTAACTCCATCCGCAACGTCATCAAGAACGGGGGCGCCGGCGACGTCAGTCACGCCGTCCTGTGCGGCACGCCCAATCACGGCGTATTTGCGCTCGATGATCTCCTCGGCAGCGAGTTCAACGGACGCGGACCCTTCCTGCGCGGCCTGAACGACGGCGACAGCGAGGTGTCGCCGGGCACGGCTTTCCTCACCCTGCGCAGCGACGGCATGGACAAATATGCGCAACCCGATGGCCGCTTCATGGGCAAGCCGGGCATGCCGACAAACGTCACCGCCGAGGGGCCGGAGCTGAAGGGCGCGACCAATCTTGTGCTCGGCACCATCGACCATCGCGAGACGGCTTATCACCCGCGCGCTTTCCGGGAGATCTACAAGTTCATCGCCGGCCGCGAACCTGCGCGCATCGCGATCGCGCCAGAGCAGACCGTTCACATCAGTGGATTGGTCACGGGCGCGGTAGACGGTGTGCCGACCAATCGCCCCGTGGCCGGGGCGGTGGTGGAGATCAACTATGTCGACCGCGAGAGCGGGGAGCGAAGGGGCGATGTGGTGCACCGCGCGACGACGGGCGCCGACGGCCGCTGGGGGCCGGCCACGGTCGATCCGACCTCGCCGCTCGAGATCGTCCTGACCACGCCGGACGCCCCGATTACGCATTTCTACCGCTCGCCCTTCCCGCGCTCCTCCGACGTCGTGCATCTGCGCGCCGCGCGCCCGTTCATGCCGGCGGACAAGGACGCCGGCGCGGTCGTGATCATGACACGCCCGCGCGGCTATTTCGGCCTGCCGCGCGACATCGTCCTGTTCGACGGCCAGGAGCCCGCCGACGTCCATCCGGGCGTGCCCACGGATGCGGCAGCAACCCTGCGCCTTCCGGCCACCGAGGTCGGGCGCAATATCGTGGCCCAGTTCAACCAAGATCGAATTGTGGCACGCGCCTGGCCGGCCTCCGAGAACAGGATTGCGGTTGCCGAACTGACTTACTAGCTAATTGCCTGCGTGAGGTCTGTGGGAGAGAGCCATGAACATCGCCAGCGTGCGTCGGCCCATCATCCCCCCTGCCCCGCCGCGCGCGCCGGACAATCTGTCGTTCTTCGGCCGGCTTGCGGTGATCAAGCAGAACATGATCGCCACCTGGGGGCAGCGCGCCTATGAGGAAGAGATCATCCAGGGCCGCTTCCTCCTGCACAAGAGCTTCATCCTGAACCAGCCGGATGCGATCCGGCACGTCCTGCTCAGCAATTACGAGAACTATACGCGGACGCCGGCGGGCATCCGCATGCTGCGTCCCGTGCTCGGTGAAGGTCTCCTGCTCGCCGAGGGCCACGCCTGGACGCATCAGCGCCGGACGCTCGCACCCGCCTTCACGCCGCGCGCCACCGCCAATCTCGTCCCGCACATGACGGCGGTGCTCGACGAGACCATCGCGAAGCTGGATGCGCGCACGAACGAGCCGATTGATCTGCGCGAGATCATGCAACGCATGACGCTGGAGATCGCCGGCCGCACGATGTTCTCGTTCGGCATGGACCGGCACGGTCCGACCTTGCGCAACTTCGTCATGGAATATGCCGAGCGGCTCGGGCGGGCCTACTTCCTCGACATGGTGCTGCCGGTCTCCTGGCCGACGCCGATGGATCGAGCCCGCGCCCGCTTCCGTACCCGCTGGACCGAATTCGTCGCGATGCTGATCGCCGAGCGGCGGGCGGCGGGCAAGAATGAGGGCGCGCCGCCGCGCGATCTGTTCGATCTCATGAACGAGGCGCGCGATCCTGAAACCGGCAAGGGCTTTTCAGACGAGCAACTCGTCGACGAGGTTGCGACCATGATCCTCGCAGGTCATGAGACGACCGCGACCGCGCTGTTCTGGGCGCTTTACCTGCTGGCGCTCGATCCTGATACGCAGGAGGAGGTCGCCTCCGAGACAAGCGGCGAGCATCTCGACAGCATGGCCGATATCGACCGGCAAAAATTCACCCGCGCCGTGGTCGATGAGACCATGCGGCTCTATCCGCCGGCCTTCCTTGTCGCCCGGGCCGCGCGCGGCAAGGACGTTGTGGCCGGTGCTAAGGTCAGCAAGGGCGACATCATCATGATCGCGCCCTGGCTGCTGCACCGGCACGAGAAGCTGTGGGATCAGCCGAACGCGTTCATTCCAAAGCGCTTCATGTCGAAAGAGGCGCCCGATCGCTTCGCCTATCTGCCGTTCGGCGCGGGCCCGCGCGTCTGTGTCGGCGCGCCGTTCGCGCAAGCCGAATCCGTGCTGGCGCTGGCGCGACTGATCGGCGCGTTCCGCGTCGAGCTGGCCGACACAATTCCCGTGATCCCGCATGGTGTCGTCACGACCCAGCCGGATCACTCACCCATGTTCCGCATCACGCGCAGGTGACAGGCGTTCGTCTGGCTAATGGCGTGATCCACCCTAGATAGAGTTGCGCCATGAGCGATATTCAAGCCCAGCTTTCTGTCCTGAAGCAGACCGCCGACCCGAAGGCGGTAGATGCGATTCAATACCTCATCGGCCACGGTGAGGATCACGAGCTCAATCGCGTCAATGTGCTCGACTTCTCCAGGCAGCATGGCGTGGATGAGGAGCGCGCGATCTCGGCCTTCCTGCATTCGGCACGGCTCGGGTTGTTCGATCTCGGCTGGAACGTGCTGTGCCCGGGATGCGGCGGCGTGCTGGGGGCGCACTCGACGCTGAAGGCACTGAAGCCGGACGATTATCACTGTGCGCTTTGCGCCTGCGGCTACAAGGCCTCGGTCGATGACCAGGTCGAAGTCTCCTTCACGGTGAATCCGCGCGTGCGCCATATCGCGGCGCACGACCCCAACTCGCTTCCGGTGTGGGAGTATTTCAAGCAGGTGTTCTGGAGTTCGGGCGTCGACTTCAACAAGGATTCGTTTGCCACGCTCGCCAACGAGGTGACGCTCGATACGATGGAGTTGCCGGCCGGCGAGAAGGCGACGATGTCGCTGCAACTGCCGAACGATTTCATCATCATCTTCGAGCCGGTGACGCACGCCGCCCATTTCATCGACGTCCAGGGGGAACCGACCAAGGACCGCCAGCAGCTCGCCATCATGTACAACAGGGTGCAGGCTCCGACCGGCACCGCGACGATGCGGCCGGGCCCGCTGCGGCTGTCGCTGGAGAACCAGGCCGGCGTCCGCGTGCTGCCGTCGGTGTTCATCGCGGCCGAAGCGCTCCATCATCTGATCGGCAAGCGCAAGCCGTTCCTTACCGCCAAGCGGATGCTGTCGAACCAGACTTTTCGCGATGTCTTCAAGGCGGACAATCTCAGCCTCGATCAGCGGCTCCAGATCACCTCGCTGACCTTCCTGTTCACCGACCTCAAGGGCTCGACCGCGCTCTACGAGCGCGTCGGCGATCTTGCCGCTTTCGATCTCGTGCGCGCGCATTTCCATGCGCTGCTGGAGATCATCTCGTCCGAGAAAGGCGCGGTGGTGAAGACGATTGGTGATGCCGTGATGGCGACGTTCGTCCGTCCCGAGCATGCCATCGTCGCGGGCCTGCGGATGCGCGCGGCGATGGACCAGCTCAACAAGCAGCGCGGCACCGCTGATCTCATCGTCAAGATCGGCATCCATGAAGGTCCGTGCCTCGCGGTGATGCTCAATGAGCGGCAGGATTATTTCGGCCAGACCGTCAACATCGCCGCGCGCGTGCAGAGCCTGTCGACCGCGCGGGAGATCCATATCACCGGCCCGGTGCTGGATGCGCCGGCGGTCGCCGAGGTTTTGCGGCAACGTGCCATCAAGCCGATCCAGAAGCAGGCAGCGCTGCGCGGCATCGCCGACAAGATGGTGGTGTACGAGATACCGTGAGGCCTTTGCGCATTAGCGCTACCCAGATTGCCGAAACGTAATGCAGCGCGCGGAACTGACGCATGTTGCGCCGGTTGAGTTTCCCACTCATATAATGCCGGTAGCGGCCGCGTTCCCCGCGGCGTCATCGATTCAGGTAGGATCTTATGCTCGACGGCCTGCGCCAATTCATCGCCGACATTGTTGCTCCTCATGCCCAGGACCGCGCCTTCGGCGATAGCGATTATCGGCTGGCGGCCACCGCACTCCTGGTCCACGTGGTTTCGCTGGACGGGCAGCCGACGCAGGCCGAGCAGAGCAAGCTGCACAATCTGATCGAAAGCCATTTTAAGCTCGACCGTGGCGCGGCCGACCGGCTGATTGCGGATGCGACTGAGGTCGAGGGCGAGGCGGTCGATCTTTATCACTTCACCAGCGCGATCATGCGCTCGCTCGACGAAGAGGGCCGCAAGTGCATCGTGCAGATGATGTGGGAGCTGGTCTATGCCGACGGCGAGGTCACCGAGTTCGAGGACAACGTCGTCTGGCGCGCCTCCGACCTGCTCGGGATTTCCCAGCGCGACCGGATCGATCTCAAGCACGCGGTCGCGAACCGCGCCGGCGGTCAGGTCAAAGATGGCGCGCTCGGCGGCTGAGCTGTCGCCAACGCGGCATGATTTCCGGTTGTATGGACCACATGACGAAACTTTAATGTAGCCTCCGGACCTCGCGTTTCCGGATTCCCCTGTAAATCCGCGGTTTCTTCTGCTCCCTGTTGTCCGCTCAGGCCGCCATGCTGCCAGCGCCGCTTGCCTGTCGCGCGTGGCCTATGCTCCAGTTCCGCCATTACGAAGGTCAAAAACTTCAATTCAAGGGACTGCGATCGTGACTGAGCGGGTAACCTTGATCACCGGCGCCTCGGCGGGCATCGGCATGGAGCTGGCGCGTGTGTTCGCCGCGAACGGACACCGGCTCGCGCTGACGGCGCGACGTGCCGACCGGCTCGAGGCGCTCGCAAACGAGCTCACCGCCAAGTGTGGCAAGAAGCCGATCGTGATCGCCTGCGACCTGCAGCAAGCAGATGCCGGCGAAAGGATCGCTGCCGCGCTCGCTGCCGAAGAGGTCGAGCTCGACAATCTCGTCAACAATGCCGGCTTCGGCGTGTTCGGCGACGCCATCGAGCGCGACCGCGACGAGCAGGTCGGCATCGTCGACGTCAACGTCCGCGCGCTGACCGATCTGTCGCTGCGCTTTGCCGATCAGCTCATCCGGAACAAGGGCGGTCTGCTCAATGTCGGCTCCGTCGCGGGCTTCCTGCCCGGTCCCGGCATGGCGGTCTATTACGCGTCCAAGGCCTATGTGATCTCGCTCACCGAGGCCCTGCGGGCGGAGCTCGCGCCGCGCGGCGTTCGTGTCACCGTGCTCTGCCCGGGTCCGGTGCCTACCGAATTCCAGGCCCGCGCCGGCGTCGGCTCCGGGCACGATACGGCGATTCTCAATGTCCCCGCCGCCGATGTCGCGCGGCAGGCCTATCGTGGCCTGATGGCGAACAAACGGGCCGTGCTGCCGGGTCTCGGTATCAAGATCGTGCCGTTCGCACTGCGTTTCTTCCCGCGCGGCTTCATCCTGTTCGCCACCAGCCGGTTCCAGCGGCAAAGACGCTAGAGCCCGTTCCGATGGAATCGGAACAGCTCTGGCTTCTTGTTTGACGCGTTTTCTTGACGCGAACCGGGATCCACTTCGCTCGAAAACGCTCTGACGAACGCCCGAAGCACCCGTAGTGGCCCGGAGCTTGCTTCAATGTCGGAGCGTGTGTGCGCGAACTCACACGATGTTAACCGTCGCTTAGCTATGCTGGCGGCTTGAACCGATAGCACTCGCAGAGACCATGTCGTTTCGGACGGACAGGTTTGGTGGCGCAGAACTGGTGCCCTTCCCCAGAAGGACGCCGAGCGCGGCCGCCTCAGAGCACCCTCTGCCGGTTCTGATCGTCCTGCACCAGGAATCCTCGACGCCCGGCCGCGTCGGCAACGCGCTACGCGCGCTCGGCCATCATCTCGACATCCGCAGGCCGCGCTTCGGCGATCCCCTGCCCGACACGCTCGACCGGCATGCCGGCGCCGTGGTCTTCGGCGGCCCGATGAGCGCCAACGATCCCGACGACTACGTCCGCCGCGAGATCGACTGGATCCAAATTCCACTCCGCGAACAGCGGCCGTTCCTCGGCATCTGCCTGGGCGCGCAGATGCTGGCGATGCAGCTCGGCGCACGCGTCGCGCCGCATGCACAGGCACTGACCCAGATCGGCTACTACCCGATCCGCCCGACCGCGGCTGGCCGCGCGCTCTGCGCGGACTGGCCGGCGCAGGTCTATCACTGGCATCGCGAGGGATTTCAGTTGCCTTCCGGCGCCGAATTGCTTGCGGAAGGCGATGATTTTCCGATCCAGGCGTTCCGCACCGGCAATGCCTTCGGCGTGCAGTTTCATCCCGACGTGACCTACGCAATGATGCATTGCTGGACCACGCGCGGCTATGACGGTCTCAGCGCGCCTGGCGCGCGCGAACGGCATCATCATTTTGCCGATCGCGCGGTCTACGATGCCGCGGAACGCGTCTGGCTCGATCGTTTTATCGACGGCTGGCTGGCGTACCGGCCTGTGCTGGCGCAAGCCGCCGAGTGATCGCGCGTTCGCGCAAGTCCTTGGTGCAAGTCCTTGGCGCAAGTCCTTGCCTCATCCCTGGATATGCTAGGCTCGTTGCCAACGAGCGCGCGCGAACGCGTGCCGGCCAGACGCTCAGTGGGGCGACCATCGAGGCGAACCGGGAGATGATGGTGGCGTTGAACGGCAGCGATTTTCGCGAGGGGGTCGCAAGCTTCATGGAGAAGCGGCCGCCGCGCTTTACGGGGAAGTAGGAAGCACTCCGTGGATAGGTCCGCCGTCGCCCTGCGGGCTATGGCGGGACAGCCTTCGCTCACTTCGCTACGAGAGAGCAGGGCTGGCTTGCCCAGCCGAAGCTCGCGAAGCGAGCGAAGGCTGGTGGAGCCAGGCGGGATCGAACCGCCGACCTCGTCATTGCGAACGACGCGCTCTCCCAGCTGAGCTATGGCCCCTTTGCTGGCCGCTCTGGTAAACGCGGCCGACAACCGGGCGCCATTTAAGTCCCTGCCAAGGTCAAGTCAAGGATGGGTGCAACCCGGTTTTAGCCATCCGGGCACCGACTTCCCTTGTTTGGGCCGGAGGGAACCGATATCTAGCCATAACCCATCCCGCGACTGGCCCAGAGAGTGTTTCGCTGATGCGCCCGATAGTCTTCATTCTGATCCAGATCATCAATCTCTACATCTACCTGTTGATCGCATCGGCAATCCTGTCCTGGTTGATTGCGTTCAATGTCGTGAATACTCGCAACCAGTTCGTCGGCGCGGTCTGGGAATTTCTCTATCGGATTACCGAGCCGGTCCTCGGCCCTATCAGGCGCCGGCTGCCTGCGATGGGCGGGCTCGATCTGTCTCCGATCGTCGCCTTCTTCGTGCTTTGGCTGATCCAGCTCTATCTCGCCGAGTACGTCTATCCGAACGTGCCCTAGCCCGGCGAAACCGTGATGGAGCCTCGATGGATCCTTGGCGGATCTCCACCACCGGCGTCAGCATCGCGTTGCGGGTGACGCCGCGGGGCGGACGTGACGGCGTCGACGGCGTCGAACAGCTCTCCGACGGCCGCAGTGTGCTGAAGGTGCGTGTGCGTGCCATCGCCGATGGCGGCGAGGCCAATCGCGCCGTGCTAGTGCTGCTGGCGAAATCGCTTGGCGTACCCAAGGCCAGCGTCACTCTTTTGTCGGGGACGACGTCGCGGCTGAAGCAGGTCGCCATCGCGGGCGATCCGGCACGACTTACCGAGGCGTTGCGCGAGCTCGCTTCCGTCAAATCGACAGGCATAGGGAACTGACATGACGGCCAGGATCATCGATGGAAAAGTCATCGCCGCGGACCTTCGTGCGCGCGTCACTGAGGAGGTCGCCCGCGTCAAGCGCGACCACGATCTGGTGCCGGGCCTCGCAGTGGTCCTGGTCGGCAACGATCCCGCCAGCGAAGTCTATGTCCGCTCCAAGCATACGCAGACCCAGGCAGCCGGCATGGCCTCGTTCGAGCACAAGCTGCCGGTGGACGTCTCGCAAGCCGATCTGCTGGCCGTGGTCGCAAAGCTCAATCGCGATCCCGCCGTGCACGGCATTCTCGTGCAATTGCCGTTGCCCAAGGGGCTGGACACAGAGGCGGTGATCAATGCCATCGATCCTGCCAAGGATGTCGACGGCCTGCATCCGAACAATGCCGGGCGGCTCGCCGGCGGCTTCGCGGCGCTGTCGCCCTGCACGCCGCTCGGCTGCATCATCCTGACCAAGAGCGTGCACCCTTCCCTCGAGGGCATGAACGCCATCGTGATCGGCCGCTCCAATCTAGTCGGCCGCCCGCTGGTGCAGTTGCTGCTGAACGAGAACGCGACGGTGACGATCGCCCATTCGCGCTCGCGCGACCTGCCCGGACTCGTGAGGCAGGCCGATCTCGTCTATGCCGCGGTCGGCAAGCCCAGGATGGTGCGCGGCGACTGGCTGAAGCCGGGTGCGACCGTGATCGATGTTGGCATCAACCGCATGCCGCATGCCGACGGCAAGACCCGCCTCGTCGGCGATGTCGCCTATCAGGAAGCGCTTGGCGTTGCCGGTGCGGTGACGCCGGTGCCGGGTGGCGTTGGCCAGATGACGGTCGCCTGCCTGCTCGTGAACACGCTGCGCGCAGCTTGTGCGATCGCGGGGGTGCCAAGGCCAGCGGTGTAGTTCACCTCGCCCCGCTTGCGGGGAGAGGTCGGCGCGAAGCGCCGGGTGAGGGGGGACTCTCCGCGAGTCCAACGCTCACCGTCCTTGCGGAGACTCCCCCTCACCCCGACCCTCTCCCCGCAAGCGGGGCGAGGGAGAACAGCTCACGCCTTCTTTTTCTTCTCGCGCTCGATGCCTTCGAGGATCAGCTTCTGCGCTTCCTCGGGGCCGCCCCAGCGCATGATCTTCACCCACTTGCCCTTCTCGAGATCCTTGTAGTGCTCGAAGAAGTGCTGGATCTGCTGCAGCGTGATATCGGGCAGGTCGGAATACGACCTCACCTTGTCGTAGCGCTGCGTCAGCTTTGACGACGGCACTGCCAGAATCTTCTCGTCGCCGCCGGCCTCGTCCTCCATGAACAGCACGCCAACCGGGCGCACGCTCATGACGGCACCGGGGATGATGGCGCGGGTGTTGATGATCAGCACGTCGCAGGGGTCGCCGTCATCGGACAGGGTGTGCGGGATGAAACCGTAGTTTCCGGGGTAACGCATCGGCGTGTAGAGGAAGCGGTCGACCACCAGCGTGCCGGCTTCCTTGTCCATCTCGTATTTGATCGGTTCGCCGCCCACGGGGACTTCAATGATGACGTTGACGTCCTCAGGGACGTTTTTTCCGATCGAGACCGCATCGATACGCATTAAATAGGCTCCGTTGTCGCCGAGGTTAAATCGCGCCCGGCAGCGATTTTGGCGCTGTCATACGCGGGCTTGGCCCCCCGATCCATCGTGTTTTTTGAAATAATGAATCCAGCGATCACCGGTGCAAAAAGCAACGGTATCGACGAATGGGCAGCGCTGCCGATTAAGGTTTCAGCAGGTCAATTGGTCCAGGCGAAGGCAACCTTGTCGAGCGACTTCGGCCCGAACCGCTCCGAGGAGCGCGCCACCATGCGGCCGCCCAAGGCACGGTAGAACTCGGTCGCCGGATCGTTGTCCGAGAGCGCCCACACCACCATGCTCTTCAGATTGCTCTGCGTGAGGTCGCGGCGGGCGGCGGTGAACAGGCGACGGCCGAAGCCGAGGCCCTGAAACTCGGGGCGCAGGTACAGCTCGTAGATCTCGCCGTCGAAATGCAGGCTGCGGGCGCGATTGCGGCCGTAGTTCGCGTAACCCGCGATCTTGTCGCCGAACACCAGCACGCTGACGCGGCTGCCCTTGCGGATCGCGCTGTCCCACCACTGCGGACCGCGACGGTTGATCAGCTTCTCCAGCTCGGCGCCGGGAATGATGCCCTGATAGGCGGAACGCCAGGCTTCGTCATGGGTGGACGCCACCGCAGTTGCATCTGCAGCTTTGGCCGGCCGGACCTCGATCAGGGTTGTGCTCATGGAGGCGATCAAACCAAGTCGCCGCGCCGGCGGCAAGACCTATCGTTAATTATCGGTTAACCTGTGGACTTTCTGCATCAGTATTTTAACCATGTTGTACCGAAAAAAGACAAGCCGCCATTTCGGACGGCAGTGGTCTGCCATGCGCCGGTGCAAAACTCCGCGGTCTCAGCGAACGAACGGCGATGGCAACGCAGAAAGTCCGCCCAGAGTGATTCGTTCCGAATACTCTGGCCTGTGTCATCCGTGTTCGTCCTCGGTCATTCATGCGGCTCCTCGATACCCTTGCTCTACTTCTGCTGTCCGTGCTGACGGCGCAGCCTCTGAGCGCTCAGGTCACGTTCGGGGCAGCGGGCGCAGAGAGCGAGCCGTTCCGGCGGCAGGAATGGCGCGTGCCGTCCCCGGATACCGACATTGCCGCGCGCGCGCTGCTGTTTCGTCCCGTCGGTGCCGGTCCGTTTCGGCTTGCGGTGATCGCACATGCGTCGACACAGAACGTGTTGCGTCGCGCACAAATGCCGCAGCCGGAATATCGCGCACTCGCAGCGTTTCTCGTCGCGCGCGACTTTGCCGTGCTCGTGCCGGAGCGGCTCGGCCATGGCGCGACCGGCGGCCGCTATGTCGAGGACCAGGGTGGCTGCGACGAAGCGGACTACGCACGCGCGGGCCGCGCGACAGCGGAGCAAATTTCGCTCGCGCTGGACTATCTGCAAAAGCAGGCTTTTATTCGCAAGGATGCCGCGGTCGTGATCGGACACTCCGCAGGCGGCTGGGGCGCACTGGCGCTCGCGAACGCCGATCCGAAACGGATTTCCGCGATCGCAGTATTTGCGCCCGGACGCGGCGGTCACGCCAATGACGAGCCGAACAAGGTCTGCGCGCCCCATACGCTGCTCGCGGCTGCGGCCGAATTCGGCAAGGTGGCGCGCATTCCCGTCACATCGCTGGTCGCAGTCAATGACAGCTATTTTGCGCCGGCATTTTCGAAAGAGCTCGCGGATGCGTTTCGCAGCGGCGGCGGCCAGGACGACCTCCGCACGCTGCCGGCCGTGGGCAGCGAAGGACATTGGATGATCGAGACCGAGGCGGGCGTTCAAGCCGCAAGCAACGAGCTTGGGCGTGCGCTGAAGCTGGTGGTGGCGAACAGGCCATGACGCTGTATTTCCTGGTCGCGCCCCGGATGCTGGATAATCGCTGATGCAAAAATGGCTTGATGACGACGTGATCCTGTTCGACGGCGTCTGCATCTTCTGCTCGCGCTGGGTGCGGTTCGTCGCGCAGCGCGACACGGCAAAGCGCTTTCGGTTCACGCCGATTCAATCGGACTATGGGGCAAAGCTCGCGCGGACGTTCGGCATCGATGCCGATGATCCCGATACCAATGCGGTGGTCCATGGCGGCGAGGTGTTTATGAAGTCCGATGCCACGCTGACGGTGCTGTCGCTGCTTCCCGGCTGGGGTTGGGTGCGCGCGCTGTTCGCCGTGCCGAAGCCGCTGCGCAATGCGGTGTACAGCCTCATCGCACGCAATCGCTATCGCATTTTTGGGAAGTATGATGCGTGCTTCGTTCCCGATGCCGATTTGCGGGCACGGGTGATCGAGTAGCTCGCAATGACGGAGTGTGCAGTTACGACTTGCCAAGAGCAGCAAGCACTTCCTTCGCCGCGCGCTCGCCGCTGTCCCGCGCGCCATGCGCCGTCGTGAAGAAGTTCGGCGACGTCGCTTCGCCCGCAAAGAACAATCGCCCATCCACCGGCGCGGCCAACACCGCACGGTCGCCGGCGTGCCCCGGCAGCGCGTGCGAGTACGACCCTCGCGCAAACGGATCGTGTCCCCAGCGGGACTCGTACAGCGGCTTCAGCTTGCGGCGGATGTCGTTGCCGAGAAAGCCCGCGATCTCGTCGATGCTGTGTGCGGCGATGGCGCCGTCGCCGGCGGCTTCGAGCTCCCTAGCAAAGCTGCCGCCGAAAAAGCCTTCGATGCAGGGCTGGCCGAACGGGCGGATGTGGTAGGTGCCCATCTCGGTGCGCATGCTGGCGCCGCGCAGGTTTCCTTCCCTGGGGAAGGCTTCGGCGTCGTCGAGTGCCAGCGTCACCTTGTCGTCGACGCCGAGCGGCAGGCCGCGCGCTGCGTCGACTTTGGCCGGTAGCGGCGGCGAGAAGCGGATCGCCTCCTCCGCGATCAGGTTGGTCGGTACGGTGACGATCACCTTGTCCGCGGCCATCATGCCCTGTGACGTCTCGATGCGGACCTGTTTGTTCGAATGATCAATCAGCGTGACGCTGCAGTTCAGGGCCACCGGGCAGGGCGCGCCATAGGCCGCGATGAGCGCGCCATAGCCGCGGCGGACGCGCCAGTTGAGCTCGCTGTCCTCATAGGCGTCCCAGTCGAGCGTCGACATGTCCTTGAGTTCGCAGCCGTTGATGTAGGTCGAGATCGCGTCGATCATGGGATTCCAGCGATTGCCGGGCTCGAGGCTGCGGCTCGCGGGCTCGTCCTTGCCCTTTTGCGCGGCCTGCCAGAGCCGCTCGTAGAACGCGTCCATCGCGCCCATGAAATCGTCGCGCTCGCCTTGCGGAAAGGCATTGCCATAGGCGCGCTCGCGCCAGGGCGGCAGATCCTTGTTGAGCTCGAATGCGAGCGCGCGTGCGATTGGAACGAACGAGTTCTTGTCGGCCGAGTGCAGCCAGCCGCAGCCGACGTCGAAGGTGATCTCGGGTGAGGCCTGCACGGTCCAGGCGCGGCCGCCGAGCCGGTTGCGCGCCTCCAGCACGATCACCGAGAGGCCTGAACCGCGCAGCGCATGTGCTGCGCCGAGGCCGGCTGCACCGGCACCGATGATTGCGACGTCGACGGAGGGGAACGACATGGGTGGCCTCTAGCACGTCTCTGGTACGCGCTAAAGTCACCACAAATCAGGTGTCATCACCCGCGAAAGCGGGTGATCCAGTATTCCAGAGGCAGTCGTTAGAGGGCCGAGAGAGCGCGGCGTACTGGATTCCCCGCTTTCGCGGGGAATGACAGCGAGCGAGAACGTGGCTTACGCCACCGCTTCCTTGGACTTTTCCGCGCGCTTGCGCTCGTTCGGGTCGAGGTGCTTCTTGCGCAGGCGGATCGACTTCGGGGTGACCTCGACGAGCTCGTCGTCCTCGATATAAGCGAGTGCCTTTTCGAGAGTCATGCGGATCGGCGGGGTCAGGCGCACGGCTTCGTCCTTCGAGGTCGTGCGGATGTTGGTGAGCTGCTTGCCCTTGAGCACGTTGATCTCGAGATCGTTGTCGCGGGTGTGCTCGCCGACGATCATGCCCTTGTAGACCTTCCAGCCGGGCTCGATCATCATCGGGCCGCGGTCTTCCAGCTTGAACATGGCGTAAGCCACCGCTTCGCCCTGGTCGTTGGAGATCAGCACGCCATTGCGGCGGCCCTGGATCTCGCCCTTGTACGGGGCATAGCCGTGGAACAGGCGGTTCATGATCGCGGTGCCGCGGGTGTCGGTGAGCAGCTCGCCCTGGTAGCCGATCAGGCCGCGGGTCGGCGAGTAGAACACCAGGCGCAGGCGGTTGCCGCCCGAGGGCTTCATCTCGACCAGCTCGGACTTGCGCTCGCTCATCTTCTGCACGACGACGCCGGAATGCTCCTCGTCGACGTCGATCACGACTTCCTCGATCGGCTCCATGGTCGCGCCGGTCGCCTCGTCCTTCTGGAACACGACGCGCGGGCGCGACACCGAGAGCTCGAAGCCCTCGCGGCGCATGGTCTCGATCAGGATCGCGAGCTGCAATTCGCCGCGGCCGGACACTTCCATCGCATCCTTGTCGGTGGCCTCGACGACGCGCAGCGCGACGTTACCCTCGGCTTCGCGCAGCAGGCGGTCGCGGATCATGCGGCTCGTCACCTTGTCGCCTTCGGTGCCGGCGAGGGGAGAGTTGTTGACGATGAAGGACATCGACACGGTCGGCGGGTCGATCGGCTGCGCCGGCAGCGGCACCTCGACGGTCGGGTCGCAGAAGGTGTCGGCGACGGTGCCCTTGGTCAGGCCGGCAATGGCGACGATGTCGCCGGCTTCGGCTTCATCGAGCGGCGTGCGCTCGAGACCGCGGAATGCCAGGATCTTGGTGATGCGCCCGGTCTCGACCAGCTTGCCGTCGGCATGCAGCACCTTGACCTGCTGGTTCGGCTTGAGCACGCCGGACGAGATGCGGCCGGTGATGATGCGGCCGAGATAGGGGTTGGCCTCGAGGATGGTGCCGATCATCCTGAACGGACCTTCCTCGACCGTCGGCGGCGCGACGTGGCGCAGGATCAGGTCGAACAGCGGCTCCATGCCCTTGTCCTGCGGACCCTCCGGGCTTTCGGCCATCCAGCCCTGCTTGGCCGACCCGTACAGGATCGGGAAGTCGAGCTGCTCCTCGCTGGCGTCGAGCGCCGCGAACAGGTCGAACACCTCGTTGATGACTTCGGTCGGACGCGCGTCGGGACGGTCGACCTTGTTGATGACGACGATCGGCTTGAGGCCGACCTTGAGCGCCTTGGAGACCACGAACTTGGTCTGCGGCAGCGGGCCTTCGGCGGCGTCGACCAGCACAAGCGCACCGTCCACCATGTTCAGGATGCGCTCGACCTCACCGCCGAAATCGGCGTGGCCGGGAGTGTCGACGATGTTGACGCGGGTGTCCTTCCACTGCACCGAGGCCGCCTTGGCCAGAATGGTGATGCCGCGCTCGCGCTCCAGGTCGTTGGAGTCCATGGCGCGATCCGTCACCTTCTGGTTCTCGCGGAAGGTGCCGGATTGCTGGAGGAGCTTGTCGACGAGGGTGGTCTTGCCGTGGTCGACGTGGGCGATGATGGCGACGTTACGAAGATTCATGAGTGAGCTTCTTTGCGATCGGACAATGGGTTAAGCGCGATCTCGCCGGTCAAGCCGGGACCTCTTCACGGATAACGCTGGAAACGTGGAAAACGGGGCCTGCTACGCCCAAAAAGGAAACCCGGCCATATCGACCGGGCAGCCTACGCGTTTGCGGCGCAATATAAGCAAAAAGCGCCAAAAAACAATGCGTTCTTTCGGGGTTGGTTGACTGAATTTTGCCCGGAAATCCCCGGGGGTTAGGGACGATTCTGGGCCAAATCGGCCCTTTAACCCGTGGTGGCCGCCGCAATCAGCCCTGAGCGGAGCCGCGGTCCGGCTGCTCGGTCGGATAGACCCCGCGCAGCACCTCCTCGAAGTGCATCTTCACGGCGTCGTTGCAGAGGCAGGCGCGCAGGCGCAGGCCGGCATGGTTGCGGACCAGGATCGAGCCGCGCCGCGTGTCGAGCACGCCTTCGGCCCTGAACGATTGCAGCACGCGGCTCGCATAGCTGCGCCCCACCCCGAGCAATGTGGCGAGCTGCTCATGCGTCAGTGGCACGCTGCTCTCGTCGCCGGTCCGCTCCATCGCTGCCAGGATCCATTTCGCCGTGCGCTGCTCGATCGAGTGGATGGCGTTGCAGGCGGTCGACTGGAACATCTGCGCCAGCATGCAATCGGCGTAGCGGGCAAAGATATTGCGCAGCGATGGCGAGCTCAGCTTGGCTGCTTCCAGCTTGGCGACATTGATGCGCACAAACGGGCCGCCGAATTTCACGCAGATGCGGGTGTAGGCCGGCAGAAATCCTTCGCTGACGATGCCGCCCACCGCGCCTTCGCGACCGACCAGAATGGTCTCGACGTCACGGCCGTCCTCATTCGGGACCAGAAACGTCGCGAGCGAAGGCCCGCAGGGAAAATGCACGACCTGGACGTCGTCGCCGGGACTGTAGAGCAGATGGTTCGCGCCGACGTCGTCGAGGGTGACATGGGGCGCGAGCAGCGCATAATCCGCCGCGTTCAGGCGCCGCAAGAGATTGTTGGCGGGGCGGCTCTCGATCTCGTTTGCCAGGCTGATACGCGCGTCCATCGTGAACTTTCCCTCCTCCTCTCCACATTAGCGGGCTCGGTTCACGGCTTGTGTGCACATGTGGACAGACATCAAAACTGTTCTGTGGTGAGTTTCGTTCCGGGAACCCTCCGATGTGGCTTGGGCGCAGGCGTCGGGATGAGGCCGTCCAGATTGGTGAAAAACATGCAGCCCTCGATAGCAGCCAGGATCATGATACCTGCTTCCCCGGACCGCTCGGCCGACGTTCCTGCCGATGTTCTCATCGTCGAGGACGATCCGATCATCGCCATCGATTTCGAGGATCGACTGCTCGGCTTTGGTGTGACCAGCGTGCGCACCGTGGCGTCGGTGGCGCAGGCGCTGCAGGAGATCACGGCACGCGCGCCCAACTTCGCGCTGCTCGATGTCGAGCTGATCCGCGAGAAGAGCTTTGCAATCGCCGAGCGGCTCGCCGCCCTGGAAATCCCTTTCGTCTTCGTCACCGGCTACGGCGCGGAGACCGGCATCCCTGCGCAATTTGCCGCGCGTCCGCGGCTGCAAAAGCCGTGCTCCAGCGATGCGCTGGAAGCGGCGTTGCAGGCGCGCGACGCCTGACGGCGCGGTAGCCTCAGGCCTGCTTCGGATCGAGCGTGGTCGACCACAGCGCGACGTCGGCGCGGTCGCGCAACGTCACAATCATCTGGCCCGAAGCGCCGTCGATCTTGACGTGACCGAAGAACTGCATGCCGGCGGACGGCGGCAGGTTCTGCTTGTCGAGGCCGGGCGCCTTGATGAAGCGCACCTCGGGGCCGAAGGTGTTGTCGAGCTCGTTCGGACCGAACGTGCCGGCATGCAGCGGACCCGAGACGAATTCCCAGAACGGCTCGAAATCCTGGAACTGGGCCTTGTTGGGATCGTAATAATGCGCGGCGGCGTAGTGCACGTCCGCGGTCAGCCACACCGTGTTCTTGATCGGTGCCATCTTGATGAAGCGCAGGATGTCGGCGATCTCGAGCTCGCGGCCGCGGGCCGGACCGTCGCCCTGCGCGAATGCCTCGGAGCCCTTCTTGTTGGTCGCATCGTCATAGACGATCAGGCTGAGCGGCATGTCGGAGGCAATCACCTTCCATGTCGCGCGCGAATTGAGCAGGCCACGCTTCAGCCACGCCATCTGCTCGGGCCCTAGGAAATAGCTGGCCGGGCCGTAGTCCGTCTCGAGGTTGGCGCCGTTCGGGCCGCGATAGCTGCGCTCGTCGAGCACGAACACGTCGAGATGCGGGCCGTAGGAGATCTGGCGATAGACCCGGCCCGGCTCGTTGATGCTCTCGCGCATCGGATACATCTCGTGGAAGGCGCGGCCCGCGCGCGCCGCGAGCAGCGAGATGTCGCGCACCTTGTAGGTCGCCGGTAGATCCTTCGACAGCGACCAGTTGTTGGTCACCTCGTGATCGTCCCACTGCACGAAGATCGGCACCTCGGCATTGAAGGCGCGGACATTGTCGTCGGTGAAATTGTATTTGTGCGCGGCGCGGTACTCGTCCAGCGTCTCGGCGACCTTGGCCTTCTCGGGAATCGTGACGTTCTTCCAGATCTTGCCGTCGGCAAGCTTGACCTCGGAGGGGATCACGCCGTCGGCGTAGATGGTGTCGCCGGAATGCAGCAGGAAATCCGGCCGGTGTTTTCGCATGGCCGCGAAGGTGACCATGCCGCCGTCGTCGGGATTGATGCCCCAGCCCTGGCCGGCGACGTCGCCGCCCCAGATAAAGCTGACGTCGCGGCGGTCGGCGGGCGCCGTGCGGAAGCGGCCGACCACGGGCTCGCCTTCGATCGCGGTGTGGGAGAGATCGCGGAAGCGGACGCGGTAGAAGATGTCCTGGCTGGCAGGAAGATTGTCCACAAGCATCTTCGCGGTGAAGTCGCTCTCGGGCAGCGCCGCGATCGGCGGCAGCGCGCGCGCGTCCTTGAAGGACTCCGTGGTTGCCACCTCGACCAGCATCTGCGCGGGCCGGTCGGTCCGCGCCCAGACCACGCCGCCGTCGACTGTGACGTCGCCGGACTGCACGCCATGGGTCACCGCCGGCCGGTCGGCCGCGCGCGACAGATGTGGCATCGCAATCGCGCCAAGCGCACCGGCGCTGGTGCTGAGGAAACGACGGCGGGAAAATTTGATCTTCATGGATCGCTCGCTGGCTAGCAGTCTCGCGCGCATCTCGCGCCGTCATTCCGGGATGGCGCTCTGCGCGCCCCGGAATGACAGCGGAAGCTATATTGAGACAATGTGACGCGGCGATTACGCGCGCAAGCGTTTATGCGTTGCCGGCGGCCCGGAATTGCGTGCCGGCGCGTTGCAGGTTCTGCGGCATGTTGGACAGCACGGCCTTGCGGTCGGCAACCGCAGTGTGGAACTGGTCGAGCACGATGTTGAAGGCGGTCAGCGCGCCTTGCTCGATCGCGCCGTGGTCGTAGCAGCGTAGCGTGTCGCGCAGGATCTCGTCGGCCTCGGCCTGCATCTGGTCGAGATCTTCGGCGGTCTCGCTCTTGCGGGCGGCGGCGAGCATGTCGAGCAGCCGTTCGCGCAGATGGCTGTTGTTGTCGCGCTCGTCCTTCCTCAGATAGCCCGCGAACCACGCACCGAGCGAGCCCATGGCGGAAAGCGCCATCAGGCTCCACCAGATGTAATCGCTGTACTTATCGAGGAAGGTTTTCTCTTCGCCGTCGACGAAAGCGGCCGCGCCCGGATGCACGGGGATCACCGCGTCCTTGTCGGTATCGGGCGTCTCGATCTTCGCGGCCTGCGGGAATTCGGTCAGCAATTGCTGGCGTACCGCGAAGAGCTGCCGGGTGAAAGCCGCGACGGTGGTCTCGGACAGGCCTTTGCGCGCCACGATGTGGTGCGAGAAGCTGATGGTCTTGACCTCGTCGTCCGGACGATCGGGCGAACCACCATAGGTACCGGCAGGAATCTCCGACGCTTCATAGACCGGATGATTCTGCGCGATCGCGTCCGCCGAATCGATTGCGAGGAAGGTCGGCGTGCCGCCATCCTTGGCCGATGCGGCAATCGCATCCGCCGTGATCTTGCTGTTGACGGGGCCCGCCGCGAGGTAGACGTCGGCCTTCTGTGACTTGATCGCCTCGGCAGCTTCATTGGCCGGGAATTGCACGATCTCGACCTTGGCGGGATCGACGCCGTATTGCTGCAGGATCACCTTGAGCAAATTGACGTTGGCCTGCGTGCGGCCGACCACGCCGACACGATGGCCGGCGAGCTGCGCGATCTTGGTGATTTTCGCGCCCTTCTTCTTGCCCTTGCCGGACACGGACCACAGCACCGCGACGTTCTTGCGCAGCGTCGCGACGGCTTGGGCGTTCTTGGGGACATTGAGATCGCCGCGCACGATGGCGAGATCGGCCTTGCCCTCCGCGAGCAGATCCGCGCTGGCGGTGGCGCCGTCGGTCTGGATCGGGCGCAACCGCACAAAGCCTTTGCTCTGCGCAAAGGCCTGCGTCAGTGTCTGCACCACCTTGACGTCGTCGCTGTTGGCGGGACCGACCGCGATCTTCAGCGTCACCGGTCGCATCGCGAAATAATAGCCGCCGGCAAGCGCGCCGATGATCGCGAGCACCAGCGCCAGAGACACGAGTGCCGTCTTCCGCGCCGCGGATCGCGGCGAAGGCGGAGAGGACGTTTCGGCCAGGTTCGCGTCCCCGGTCATCGATCTCCCAAACAGGCGCTTCAGGCTCAGTTTCATCTTGGCCGGCGATTTACGCCCGCAACTGTAGCAAATTTCTTGTCCGGCGGGGTTACATCTCCGTCATGGTTAGCGGATCGGCCAAACCCCGTATGAACCCCGGCCGTAGGCACGGTGTTAGGGTAAAGTTCCCCTGAAAACGGAGGCGATCATGGCAGAACGGCTATCGGCGGACGCACGCAGGCAGGCGCTGGGCGGTATCCCGGGCTGGGCGGAGGTCCAGGACGGCAAGGGGATCGGGAAGACCTTTGTCTTCAAGGATTTCAACGAGGCTTTCGGCTTCATGACCCGCGCGGCGCTGGTCGCCGAGAAGATGGATCACCACCCCGAATGGCGCAACGTCTACAAGACGGTCGAGGTGGTGCTGTCGACCCACGACGCCGGTGGCGTCACCAAGCTCGACATCACGCTCGCCACGGCCATGAATGCGATCGCCAAGCTGACGCAGGGCTGACGTCTTGCAGGGGCGGGCCGCGTCCCCATCTTGTGATCGACACGGGATGCGGCCATCCGCCGCGTCCGGCTGAACGGGAGTTTGTCGAACATGGCTGCCGAGCACAGCGTCGGCTTCGAGCCGGCCGATCGGCTCGCGGAAGATCGTGAAAGCGTGCGCCGCCGCTTCTGGCGCAAGCTGAAGCGCGTCGTCGCGCATCTGCCGTTCGCCGAAGATCTGCTCGCCGCCTATTACTGCGCGTTCGACCGGCAGACGCCGCGCCATGTCCAGGCGTCGCTGCTGGGCGCGATCGCCTATTTCATCTTGCCGTTCGACTTCATTCCCGACGTGATGCCGGTGCTCGGCTTCACCGATGACGCCGCCGTGCTCGCCACCGCCATTCGCATGGTCGCCAGCCATATCACGTCGGAGCACCGCGACGCGGCGCGCGCTGCGCTGAAGCGCGGGGTGGATGAGGCGGAAGCGGCGTAGCAGACGCTATTGGCGGCACGTCGTCGCCACACCCACTGCCGTCATCCCCCGCGAAGGCGGGGAATCCAGTACGCCGCGGCCTCTCGATTCAATCTCCGGCGACTCGGAGTACTGGATCGCCAGCCCCAGTGCGCAATTGCGCACAAGGCGGGCGATGACGGCGAGTGTGTAGCTGCTCGCTACTTCTTTTCCGCGCGCGCCTTCTCCGCATCCCACGCCTGGAATTGCCTGAACAGCGTGTCCCTGTCTGCGTCGGACACTTTCGCGGCTGCGGGGGCCTGCTTCAGGAATGCCTCGAAGCGTTGCTGTGTCACCGGTTCGACGCCGTGCCGGTCGAGCCATTGCTGCGCCACCGGCAACCTGTTCCAGCCGGACAGAGGTGCCGCGAGCGAAACCTCCTTCCATTTGGGATGGAACGGCGGGTTCTGAAGCGCGGGGAATTTGGTGAAGAACGCGTCCACGAACAGCGCGAGCTTGCGATAGCGCTCGGTGTTGGGCGCCCAATTATAGGCCGCGAGCACGGCGGGCACCGCGATGGTGTCCACGCTCTCGCCGTCCTTGATCAGGTTGGGGTAGTCCTTGGCGGTCAGCGTCGTCGGCAGATAGTCATTCTGGAGCGGCTTTGCGTAGTCGACTTTCGCAAGGTGAAAGCGGCCGTCATTGCCGAAGGTCGAGACCGATTTGTACGGCTTGCCGCCGACCACGATCACTGCATCGATCTCGCCGGCTTTCAGCTTTTCCATCGCGATGCGCTGCTCGACATAGACGAACTTGGCCTTGATCCCGAGCCGCTCGAACACGGTAAGCGCGGTAACAAAGGTGCCGCCATTCGGCAGGTCGACGCTCACCGTCTTGCCTTCGAGGTCTTTCAGCGTCGCGATCGATTTCGGCGCGATCACCTGCATCTCCTCGTTGTAGAGTTTCGTCACATAGGTGAACTGCCGCTTGATGTCCTTGGCGAAGCCTTTGCGTTCGAGATAGTCGAGCGTATCGGCTCGCACGATTCCGAGATCGACGCCCTGCAAAAACAGGATGTCGGCGACGCTCTGCACCGAGCCACGGCCGACGATCGGCAGCACCCGGATCTTGTTGCCGTCGTCGAGCACCGAGGCGAGGTCGGCGCCGAACTGCACATAGGTGCCGCCGATCGTGCCGGTAATCAGCGTGACGGTGTTGGCGTTGAGCGCCTGTTTGGTCGAGGTCGAGCCGAACTGGAAGATGGCCTTCAGGCTGTCCGAGACCTTGGCCGGATCATATTCGGTCTGCTCTGCGCGTGCGGTGTAGGCACAGATCGTCATGATGGCGGCAAGCGCCATTTTCAAAGCGTTACGCATGATGTCCCCTGAAGCGTTCTAGTTCGAGAGAAGAGCGAGGCGCTGCTGCGCGTCCGCCGATCCGAGGGCTGCGGCCCTCTGGTACCAGTCGCGCGCCGCGGCGGCGTCGGCGGTGATGCTCCGCGTGTCCTTGGTGCCCAGTACGATTGGATCATAGGTCTGCGCCAGCAGGAACGCAGCCGTCGCATCCTGCGCATTCGCCGCGCGCTCGAGCAATAGCCGCGCCGCGGCGATGTCGCCGACGGTCATCAGGCTCCCGGCGCGCGCCATCAACCCGGCCAGTGTGTCGGCGTCGAGGGTCTTGGCCGGCGGAGGTGACGCGGGCTGTTCGGCGGCAGGTGCCGGTACAGGCGCAGGTGGCTGAGCCTGTAGCGCGGTCTGGTAGGCGGTTGCGATCGCCTCGCGGCTCGGCGCCGTTGGCGCGGACATGTCCAGTGCGTCAGCACTCGCCAGCATCGTGTTGGTCACACGCGCGGCATCCTTGACAGGACTCTGCCGTGCGGCGGGCGGATTGGCGGAAGCTGCGGCCTCGTCCGCGGCCGCGCCCATCCACGACTTGGTGTTGATGGAGAGCAGCCGGTTGAGGTCGGACTGAAACAGCGCGACCGGAACCGCGATGGCCGCCGCCGCCAGGATGGCGGCGAGAATGCGCGGGACGATCCTGACGCCGGTGCGCAACTCGCGTGGCGCGAATTCGCGCGGATCCGGCGGGCTGAGCGGATCGGACAGGAAGAGTGGAATCGGATCGTCCGGAGAAAGTTCGGCCCGTGCGGCGCGTGCACGGATATAGGACGCGGTAGGCGGATGTGATGCGACTTGATCGGAGTCGAGCGACCTCGACCCTCTGGACTGACGGAAGGCCGTCGTCTCCATGGTGATGCTCCCCAATACTGACACAACGCGGGGCATTGCCGGTTTCAGTTTTCTTGTTTGTTGTCCAGGAGCGCCCTGCAAACTGGAACCGGTAAATCGCAATTTGAATCAGCCCAAAAAGCGACGGCGATTGGGGCGAATCGGGAAATATTCGGGTTTCATTACGGCGAGGCGGCGAAATGCACCGCAATTTTAGCGGGAATGGTTGAGCGGGATTTTACCGGACAACGGTGGGCATGCTGTCTGTCCCGCACTCGCTGTCATTCCCCGCGAAGGCGGGGAATCCAGTACGCCGCGGCCTCTCGATTCAATTACCGGCGTCTCGGAGTACTGGATCGCCCGGTCGAGCCGGGCGATGACAGCGGGCGTGTGCGGTGACACACGCCTCCACCCGCATTCTCATGGATGCAAGATCACCTTGCCCATGGCCTGACGACCCGCAAGCACCTTCAAT